>JAPLDN010000119.1 GCA_026391755.1 Bacteroidota bacterium | reverse complement strand
TATTGTAAAAATATTACTGAAATGAAAGAGATGCCCGATAAGCAGGCCGCTTCCCAGAGGGATTATAAATCCAAGCAGGGCGATCCAGAAGTTCCTCCCCCGTATGGAATTCCTGATCTCTTCTGCTTCAATTTCCATCCCTGCCATGAAGATCAGCAGGAAAACTCCCAGGTCGGCAATAGGTTTGATGTCGCCGACGAACGGAATGATATTGAAAAGGGAAGGTCCCAGGATCACACCGGCAAGTACTTCGCCTATCATTGCAGGCTGGCCGAGCCGTTCGGCGACTTCACCCAGGATTTTGGCCGCCAGTAAAAGAATCAGCAGGTTAACGATGAACGGCAGCTGGGTGTGAAAAACATGGAACATACTCTAACATAATCCTTACTGACTGCAAAATTAGTCTTTTCTGATTTGCAAACCGCTGTATTAATTTACCTTTGCGCGGTGAATCAGGATTTTTTAATCAATTTCGGACTTTTCCAGACTTCCCTGGTTGAATTAACAGCAGTTTTGTTCGGACTGTTGAGTGTCTGGCTGGTCAAGAAAGAAAACGTTTGGGCTTTTCCCATCGGAGCAGTGAATGTTCTGCTGTCGGCCTACATCTATTTTAATGGCAGGCTTTTTGCAAATGCAGGCATCAATGTATTCTACTTTATCATGCAGATATACGGCTGGTACAACTGGATAAGGAAACCCGGCGCCGACGGACCTCTCATGATCACCTCCTGCAGCCGGAGAGAAATGTTCTTGTACTCAGCCCTTATCATCATATTGTTCCTTGGCTTATGGTACCTGCTCGGGAAGATGCCGAATAATAAATACGTGATCTCCGACGCATTCACATCCGCACTTTATGCAGTTGCCATGTGGCTCATGGCCAGGAAAAAGTTGCAGCACTGGATCCTTTGGATCATCGGGGATGTGATCATGATAGTGCTTTGCATCATACTCAAGTGGTATTTTATCGGATTCCAGTACTTCGTATTCACCATTATCGCATCCCTGGGATGGATGGAATGGAAATATAAAGTCACGGGGACACAAACTTACTGATTTGACTCACAAACTCAGGAAAATAGCAATCACAGGCCCTGAATCCACGGGTAAATCGATGCTTGCCCAACAGCTCGCCTCTCAGTTTGAAACCGTCTGGGTTCCCGAGTATGCCAGGGAATACCTTGAGCTGAACGGGCCTTCATATCATGAAGAGGATATACTTGCCATTGCCAGGGGACAACTCGAACAGGAAACAAAGGCCCTTTCGAAAGCTTCCGGATTTATTTTCTGTGATACGGAATTTATTGTAACAAAGATCTGGAGCGAAGTTAAATACGGAAGATGCCACCCTTGGATCTCAGAGCAGGCCGTAAATCACGTTTACGATCTTTACCTCTTGTGTGATATCGATCTGCCCTGGGAATCTGACCCCCTGAGGGAACACCCAGGTATGAGGAAAGAGCTTTTTGAGTTATATTGCAATGAACTAAAAGAAATGGGATTCCCGTTCTTTATTGTCAGCGGTTATGGCCCTGACCGCCTCAGGAACGCTGTTGGCATAATCCATGAGTGGTTTAAAGACAAGAAAAAACATCAGGTTCAAATTCAGGGTAAGTGAACAAAGCATTGAAAATACTATTCGTACCCCGGTGGTATCCGGGCCGCCTGGATCCTATGCCAGGCTTGTTCATCCGAAGGCAGGCCGAGGCCCTGGCAAAGCAACATACAGTCCTGGTTATTTCGGTCTGCCCGGATCCTGCATGCAGTAAGAAGTTTGAAGTTGTTCATGCAAATGAAAATTCCGTGCGGGTATGCAGGGTCTATTATAAAACAAGCCGGGGCATGCCCATAGTGTCAAAACTCATCAATATCTTCCGCTATGTCAGGGCTCATCACTGGGGCTATATGAGTTTCATGCCGTTCGAGGTGGATATAGTTCACGGGCATATCCTTACCCGTGAAATTTTCTTTTCATGGTATATGGCGCGGAAACAACGGAAACCCTATGTGATCTCCGAACACTGGTCGAGATATTTTCCTGAGAACGGAACATACAAGGGCCTATTCAGAAAATGGATGACCCGCTTACTTCTTAAAAAATCGGCCGGGCTCATCGCCGTGAGTGAATCCCTTGCTGAGGCAATG
>JAPLDN010000280.1 GCA_026391755.1 Bacteroidota bacterium | reverse complement strand
ACGCAATCAAGGTGCAATGCCAGGCCCAGTCTGACCTTGCCTCCCAGGTCGAGTCGTCAAAAGTCAAGCGGGTATATTGTCATGAGGTCAATGATGCAGAATACATGCAAAAAATACAGGCCGCCTGCTACGATAAGATTTACGCCATGGCAGCTAAAGGTGTTGCCGACAAACACGAACGCAAAACTATCCTTGATACTATAAAAGAAGAATTTGTAGCTACACTTACCGAAGAAGAAAAGGTAAAGTATGCACCTATGACAGGCCGCTACTACCATCATCTTGAAAAGGAAGCTATCAGGAATGCAACACTTGACGCACGTATTCGCGTTGACGGGCGTAAACTCGATCAGATCCGCCCCATCTGGAGCTCGGTCGATTATCTTCCTGCAGCCCATGGTTCGGCTGTCTTTACCAGGGGTGAGACCCAGTCACTGACTACAGTCACACTGGGAACCAAACTCGACGAACAGGTTGTCGACGGTGCAGTCATCGAAGGCAAAACAAACTTCATGCTGCATTATAACTTCCCGCCCTTTGCAACCAAGGAAGTGAAACCCATCCGCAGTACAAGCAGAAGGGAGATCGGCCACGGCAACCTCGCACTCCGCGCATTGAAACCCGTACTTCCTACCGACGAAGACAGTCACTATACAATCCGCATTGTTTCGGATATCCTCGAATCTAACGGTTCTTCCTCAATGGCAACCGTCTGTGCAGGAACGCTTGCCCTGATGGATGCGGGTGTGAAGATCAAAAAACCTGTATCCGGCATTGCAATGGGTCTCATCACCGATATGAAGACTGGAAAATATGCTGTTCTTTCTGATATCCTTGGCGATGAAGATCACCTCGGTGACATGGACTTCAAGGTTTGCGGAACTGCCGACGGGATTACAGCCTGCCAGATGGATATTAAATGTGACGGCCTGTCCTATGATATATTAAAAGAAGCCCTGGAACAGGCAAAACGCGGAAGAATGCATATCCTCGGCGAAATGGCAAAGACCCTCACCGAACCCCGTGCCGATTACAAACCATTCGTGCACCGTATCACCCAGATTAAGATACCCCGTGAATTTATCGGCGCTATTATCGGCCCCGGAGGAAAGGTAATACAGGAAATGCAGCGTGAAACAGGAACCACCATTGTTATCGAAGAAGTTGGTGAATTCGGCGTTATCGATATCGTGGCCGATAATGTTGACGCAAGGGATGCCGTCCTTAACAAGATCAAGAGGATCGTTGCCGTACCTGAGGTTGGAGAAATATACAAAGGCAAAGTGAAAAATATCCAGCCTTTTGGAGCCTTTATCGAGATCCTTCCAAACCAGGACGGGCTGCTTCATATTTCCGAAATTGAATGGAGACGCCTTGAAAAGGTTGAGGATGCTCTTAAAGTCGGAGATGAAGTTGAAGTTAAGCTTATCGAGGTCGACCCTAAGACAGGGAAACTAAAACTGTCAAGGAAGGTCCTTCTGCCCAAGCCCGAAGGCATGCCCGAGCAGAAAGAAGGTCATCGCAGCGGCCCAAGGCCGGAGCACAGATCGGAACACAGGCCCGACCACCGGCATCCGAGAAATGATTAACTTTGTAACCTTAGTACCAACTTTCCGTAAAATTGATCAACCCAGGTAAAACTAAAGGACATCGCGCATGAGGCAGCTGAAAATCACGAAACAGGTTACCAACCGCGAAACCGCGTCGTTAGATAAATACCTTCAGGAGATCGGCAAAGTTGAACTCATCACAGCCGACGAAGAAGTATCCCTGGCGCAGAGGATCAAGCAAGGCGACCAAAGTGCCCTGGAAAAACTTACCAAAGCCAACCTGAGGTTTGTGGTCTCGGTTTCAAAACAGTACCAGAACCAGGGGCTCAGTCTGCCCGACCTTATCAATGAAGGGAACCTGGGCCTGATCAAAGCTGCACAGCGTTTTGACGAAACCCGTGGTTTTAAATTCATCTCCTATGCTGTATGGTGGATACGCCAGTCAATCCTGCAGGCCCTCGCTGAACAGTCGAGGATTGTGAGACTTCCCCTGAATAAGATCGGTTCCATCAATAAGATCAACAAGGCCTATGCCCAGCTTGAACAGCAGTACGAAAGGGAACCGAATTCCGACGAAATAGCACATCTTCTCGAAATATCCGAGAATGAAGTTAAAGAATCCCTTAGAAATTCGGGCCGACATGTTTCCATGGATGCCCCCCTTATCCAGGACGAAGACAATACCATGTATGACGTCCTCAAAGGTGAAGAAAACACTACACCCGATAACGGGCTTCTTTACGAATCCCTGAAAAAGGAAATAGAACGTGCAGTTTCAACGCTTACCCAGAGGGAAGCCGATGTGATCCGTTTGTATTTTGGACTTAACGGCAGCCACCCGATGACTCTCGAAGAAATCGGTGAACGCTTCGACCTTACCCGTGAACGGGTGCGTCAGATCAAGGAAAAAGCAATCCGCAGACTAAAACATACATCACGGTCGAAGATATTGAAAACCTATCTAGGATAATCTGCCATCCGACATCTGACATCTGCCATCAGTGATCAGATATCAGATGTCGGATAAATCGTAAATCGTAAATGCACCTGATCGCTCCCTCCCTCCTCTCTGCCAACTTCCTCAATCTTGAGAAAGACATAGAGATGGTGAACCGCAGCCAGGCCGATTGGTTCCACCTGGATGTGATGGATGGTGTTTTTGTTCCCAATATTTCTTTTGGACTCCCTGTCATTGAAAAGATCAAAATGGCAGCACGCAAACCGCTCGACGTTCATCTCATGATCGTCGATCCCGACCGTTATATTGAGAGGTTTCATACAGCAGGGGCCGACATTATAAGCATTCATGCCGAAGCCTGTAACCACCTGCACCGATCGGTATACCTTATTAAACATTCCGGTGCCAAAGCCGGTGTCGTCCTCAATCCCCATTCACCGGTAAGCCTGCTTGCCGATATAATCAGCGATACTGATATGATCCTGCTGATGAGTGTAAACCCGGGGTTCGGCGGACAGAAATTCATTGAGAACACATACAGGAAAGTCGGGGAACTCAAAGAACTCATCCTGAGGAAGAATTCATCGGCCATGATCGAGATCGACGGGGGCGTGGACCTTAACAATGCCCCCCTGCTGGTAAAAGAAGGTGCAGGCATCCTGGTTGCCGGTAATACGATATTTGCATCATCCAATCCGGAAGAGACAATTAAGCTGTTGAAGAATTTCTGACGATCCCTGCCATTTCATTTTTCTTTTTTGCTATTTTTACATTTCATTGTCCTAATGAAACCTTATGGATTTCCAGGGAGCCAAATCCTTTATTGTTGAGAAACTCCGTAAAGAGCTCAACCCGGGCTACACATATCATTGCTTAGGGCATACTCTTGACGTGCATGCAGCAGTAATAAGGCTTATCGGCATGGAAGGAATTCCCGAAGAAGAAGCGAGACTTATGGAAGTGGCAGCCCTTTATCACGATTCAGGAATGCTTGTCAGGTACCTGGACCACGAGTCGGCATCGGTCGACCTGGCCACCAGGTTTCTTCCTGATTTTAGTTTTAAAAAAGAGGAGATCGCGATGATCAGCAGCCTTATCCTGGTCACACGCCTTCCCCAGAAAGCCTCTTCGATAGCAGAACAGGTGCTTTGTGACGCCGATCTCGATTACCTGGGGCGGGAAGATTTTTTTATACACTCGTTCGAGTTGCAAAATGAATGGAACCATTTCGGGATCCGGAAAACCGACCTGACATCCTGGCTCGATATCCAGGTAAAATTCCTCAGCGAACACGATTATTTCACAAAATCCGCAGTCTTATTGCGAAGCCGAAAAAAATCAGAGAACCTAAATGAAATAATAAGCTTATGGCAACAAAAAAATCAAAAGAGACCAAGTACGACAACATCATCCTGATCCCAACCGATTTTTCCGAGGTCTGCGGAAATGCAGTTATCCATGGGATACATCTTGCCCGTTTTCTCAAATATAAAGCGGTCATCCTTCATGTAATAAACAACGAAACAAAATCGGCCCTTAAGAAAAAGAATGTCGGGACCGATTATGTCGAAAAAAGGCTGAAGGAATACAAATCATATTACGAGAAAAAGTATGATGTTGTTGTTGACACGATTGCAGAAGAAGGCAGTATTTTCAGTACAATCAACGAAGTTGCCAGCAGGATAAAAGCCAATTTAATGATCCTTGGCACACACGGGAAGAAAGGCCTGCAGCATGTATTCGGCAGCTATGCCCTTCGCGTGGTTTCCGAATCGCCCGTGCCCGTAATCGTTGTGCAAAAAAGGTCCTTTAAACAGGGCTACGAGAATATTGTTCTTCCTGTTTCTAACGATCTTGAATCGAGGCAAACGGTTCAGTGGGTTAAAATGATAGCGCAATTGTTCAAATCGAAGATCCATGTTTTCCAGGCAGTGGAGACCGAAAAAGGACTGAACAGCCGCCTTAAAATAATCACCCGCCAGATCTCCGACGCTCTCAACGAGGAAAGCATTAATCATGAGGTCACCTATGCAGAACCCAAAGGTGATTTTGCAAAGCAGGTACTTTCCTATTCCGCCATGAATCATGCCGATATGGTGATGATCATGACAAGGCCTAATGTTGACGTCCCCGGTTTCAGCATGTCGTCCTGGGACGAAAAACTGATGTTCAACGAGGCCCAGATCCCTGTAATGTGTATCAACCCTGTTGAGTTGGGGTACTACTATTACGAGTGGATTCAATTGGCCTGAGAAAAAGCTGAATGCATATACGTAAATACTGGGATGATAGGCCCCTGATGCTGATCATGGCATTGGCAATACTCTTTCGTTTGCTTGCAGCCATCTTTGCGAAAGGTTGGGGCATGTTCGATGACCATTACATTGTTATTGAATCAGCCCAGTCTTGGGTCGACGGCCATGATTACAACAACTGGCTCCCTGGCAGCCCGGGGAACACCGGACCAACCGGCCATAACCTGTTTTACCCCGGTATCAACTTCCTGTTCTTTTCCCTGATGAAGCTTCTTCATATTCAAAACCCTCAGGTAAAAATGCTGTTTATGAGGATCATCCTGGCTGCATGGTCCCTGGTAACGGTCTTTTACGGGTACAGGATCACCGAAACCCTGGGCGGCAAAAAACCGGCCCGCCTTGCCGGCATTCTTCTCGCCCTGTTCTGGTTCATGCCATGGATGAGCGTGAGAAACCTTGTTGAGATGGTTTGCGTTCCTCTCGTCATCCTGGGATTCTGGTTTATTACAAAACCCGAAAATAAAGAAAAGCAGGTCCTAAACTGGTTTATCTCAGGGCTTGTCCTGGGCCTTGCTACCGATATCCGGTTCCAAACCGTATTTTTCCCAATTGGCCTTGGCCTGTGGCTGCTTTTTACAGGCCAGTTCAAATACCTGCTCTCACTGGCAGCCGGGTCTCTACTGACTTTCAGCCTTGTCCAGGGAGGCATTGACTTTTTGATATGGGGAAAACCTTTTATTGAGATATACTCCTACGCGGTATTATGCCTGAATGAAATCAATGATTATATCATTCTTCCCTGGTATAATTACTTTCTTGTTATTGGCGGAATGCTGATCCCCCCGTTAAGCATTTTTCTTTTCTGGGGGTTTATCAGGAAATGGAAACAGTATTTCTATATTTTCTTCCCCACCTTACTCTTCTTCGCTTTCCATTGCTGGGTCCCGAACAAACAGGAAAGGTTTATCTTCCCCATGATCCCTCTTTTTATTATAATCGGCAGCATTGGCTGGATGGAATTCAGCGAGAGATCGGCCTACTGGAAAAAGCATAAAACCCTCCTGAGTTCCTTCTGGATATTTTTCTGGGTTTTGAATTCCATCATGTTGCTGGTTTTTACATTTACGTATTCCAAAAGGTCCATGGCCGAAAGCATGAGCTATTTATCAAAATACCATGGGATACAATACATGACGGCTATCGACGATGGGAATAATCCAGAGATGTTTCCGAAATTTTACCTGGGCCAATGGCCTGTCATGAGTAATGAAAAGAACGGTGACCGCAGCCTTGACAGCATCATGGTATATTCTCTCAAAGGAGGTAAATCGTTTCCCCCCAGGTTTGTGCTTTTCACCGGTGAAAAAAGCATCGCGCCCATGGTTGTGAAGACCAGGCAATACCTTCCATTCCTGGTTTACGAAACAACCATTGAACCTGGTTTTATCGACAGGCTTGTGCATTGGATGAACCCGATTAACAGGAATAAAACCGTGTATATATACAGGAATAAGGAGTTTTTTCCTGAAAAGAAACAATAGCAGACAGCAAGGACCGATGAGCGAAAAAAGAATTCAGATAGCCAGACCTTCTTTCCTGGGAAATGAGAAGAAATACGTGCTTGATGCCCTGGAGTCAGGCTGGATCAGCTCGATCGGGCCTTATATAGAAAGGTTCGAGATGGAATTTGCAAGGTATCACGGGATGAAACATGCCGTTGCCACGCATAATGGCACAATCGCCCTTCATCTTGCCCTGGCGGCTTCGGGTATCACAAACGGCGATGAAGTGATTGTCCCTGATCTTACATTTATCGCCACATCAAACTCGGTGCGCTATTGCAATGCCACGCCTCTTCTGACCGATGTGGAAACAAACGACTGGAACATCAGCCCCGGATGCATACGTAACGCGATCGGGGAGGCCACAAAGGCCATAATGCCCGTACACCTTTACGGCAACCCGGCCAGGATGGTGGAGATTATGAACATCGCAGCTGAGCACAATTTAGTGGTTATTGAAGACTGCGCTGAAGCAACGGGAGCTCTGCTGCAGGGCCGTAAAGTCGGAACCTATGGAAACATAAGCTGTTTCAGTTTCTTCGGCAACAAGATCATGACCACAGGCGAAGGCGGGATGTGCCTCACAAATGACGATGAACTGGCCGAAAAAATGAGGATACTCAGGGACCATGGCATGAACCGTAATAAGAAATACTGGTACGACAACCTCGGGTTCAATTACCGCATGACCAATATGCAGGCTGCAGTCGGCCTGGCCCAGCTTGAACAGCTCGATTCGCTTCTGGCTTCGAGGGATGCCATCCTCATGCGGTATAAAGAACAGCTGTCATCCTGCAAAGGCATTTGTTTCCAGGAGACCCATGGAAACCGCAATGTGAACTGGCTTGTAACGGTAAGGTTGCAGGGCATGGACTTCGAAACCCGCGATGTTGTGATCAGCGAACTAAGCCTTAAACATATTGACAGCCGGCCAGTGTTTTATCCTATCCATTTTATGTCGTTCTATAAAGATCCGGTGTTTATGCGGGGAGAGAACCCGAACAGCGTCCTTATTGCAGGGGAAGGCCTTAGCCTGCCAACTTATGTAGGCCTCGAGGAAGAAAAGATTGATTACATTGCAGCCTGTCTCATCAGGGCGTATAAAAAATATTCAGCATGAATCTCAGCGTAATTCTGCCAACCTATAACGAACACGATGCCATCAATGCGCTGATATCAGAAATTTACGAGATCCTCGACACCCACCCTATTACCTTCGAGATCCTTATCGTTGACGATAACAGCCCCGACGGGACCTATGCGGCGGTTGCTGAAAAATGGAAAGGCAACCCGAGGATAAAGCCTGTACTGAGAGAAAGCGAAAAAGGCCTCGCCACGGCGATCCTGCATGGGATCAGGCAGAGTGAAGGCGATAAGGTGATCGTTATGGACACCGATTTCAATCATCCGCCCAGCCTTATCCCTTTATTGGTTAATATTACCGATTATTTTGAGATTGCCTCCTGTTCACGGTATGTGATCGGCGGTGGAATGGAGACCTCCCATTTCCGTTTTTTCGGCAGCAAGATCTTTAATAAATTCATTCACTACACCTTAAAAATGCAGACCACCGACAATCTCAGCGGCTACTACTGCTTTAAAAAAGAGGTTCTCGATGGCATTCCGGCTGAGAAAATCTTTTTCGGCTACGGGGATTATTATATCCGTTTCCTTTATGTAATGCAGCGTCAGAAGCATCCTATCATCGAGATCCCAGTCGTGTATAAGGACCGTCTTGGAGGTTTATCAAAAACAGATCTTAAAAACGAATTGTTCCGGTATTTCTTTACCGTCCTGAAAATCAAATTCGGGTTTTGGAAATTGAAATGAATATGGAGCGTGAACAGGCAAGGCAAAGGATTGAGGAACTCTCGGAAGAAATCCGCAGGCATAATTACCAGTATTATGTTCTTTCACGCCCGCTGATAAGCGATTACCAGTTTGACAAGAAACTGGAGGAATTATCGGAGCTTGAAAAAGAGTTCCCCGATTTCCGGTTCCCCGATTCCCCTACACGGCATGTTGGAGGGGGAATTACGAAAGAGTTCCGGCAGATTGTGCACAATCACCCCATGCTTTCTCTTGGGAACACTTATTCGGAGCAGGATATAAGAGATTTTGAGGACAGGATTCATAAGCTTATCGGCGAGGATATCGAATATGTTTGTGAACTCAAATTCGACGGGGTTGCAATAGGGCTTACCTACCATGATGGCAGGCTTGTCCAGGCTGTGACACGGGGCGACGGTATCCAGGGCGATGATGTGACGGTTAACGTAAAAACCATCCGCAGTATCCCTTTAAAACTCCAGGGTAAAGGCTATCCCGCAGAGTTTGAGATCCGGGGGGAGATTATCCTTCCGCATTCAAGTTTTAATGCCCTGAACCTTCAGAAGGAGGAAGAAGGGGAAGAACCGTTCGCAAACCCGAGAAATGCCGCATCAGGAAGCATTAAAATGCAGGATTCGGCTGAAGTTGCCAAACGAAAACTGGATTGTTTCCTGTATTACCTTCAGGGTCGGGATCTCCCGTTCGGCACCCATTATGAATCGCTGCAGGCCGCCAGGAGATGGGGGTTCAGAATTTCAGATTACATGGTGCGCTGTAAAACCATCGACGATATCTTTGATTACATCAACACTTGGGACTATGCCCGTAAAGAGCTGCCATTTGATATCGACGGCGTAGTCATTAAAGTGAATTCCTTTGCACAGCAGGAACAGCTAGGCTATACGGCAAAATCACCACGCTGGGCCATCGCTTATAAATTCAAAGCCGAAGAAGCTTCAACGGTTCTGGTCTCAGTGGATTTCCAGGTGGGCAGAACCGGGACCGTCACCCCTGTGGCTAATCTCAGGCCGGTTCAGCTTGCAGGAACTGTAGTAAAGCGTGCTACTTTGCATAATGCCGATGTGATTGCAGGCATGGATGTGCGGACTGGGGATACTGTTTTTGTTGAAAAGGGAGGGGAAATCATTCCCAAGATCACAGGCGTGGATTTTTCGCTAAGACCATCCGATTCACAGCCTCTTAAATTTCCACAGCTTTGTCCCGAATGTGGCTCAGAACTTACCAGGAAGGATGGTGAGTCGGCCTGGTTTTGCACCAACGAAACAGGATGTCCACCCCAGATCAAAGGCAAACTTGAACATTTTATCAGCCGAAGGGCTATGAATATTGACAGCCTGGGAGAAGGAAAGATTGAGATTCTCTATGATAACGGGCTCGTAAGCTCCCCTGCCGACCTGTATGAACTCACATTTGAGCGGCTGATAGGCCTTGAAAAATCTTACAGGGGCGAAAGTGATAAAAAAGACAGGGTGGTGAAATTCCGCGACAAAACTGTAACGAATATACTGAACGGGATTGCTGCCTCCAGGACCATACCTTTCGACAGGGTACTATTTGCTCTTGGTATAAGGTATGTGGGTGAAACAGTTGCTAAAAAGCTTACCCGCCATTTCGGCTCTTTTGATAAACTGCGGATGGCAGGTCCCGGGGAACTGACTGATGTTGAGGAAATCGGTGAAAAAATCGCCCAAAGTCTGCGTTTATGGCTGGAAACACCTAAAAACACAACGCTGATCGAGAAACTGAGGATGTACGGAGTGCAGCTGGCATTTACAGGAGCAGAATCGGCCAGGAAAAGCAGCAAACTTGAAGGCCTGACATTTGTTGTGAGCGGGGTGTTTGATAAATTTTCACGTGACGAGATCAAACAGGCAATCGAAGACCATGGGGGGAAACCTATTTCAGCCGTATCGTCCCGTACTTCATACCTTCTGGCAGGCGAAAACATGGGACCCGAAAAACGCAGGAAAGCCGAATCGCTGGGTGTGAAAATTATTTCCGAAGAGGAATTTCTGAAACTGATCGAACCGTGAGCTCCGGAAAACAAATTGCTCCATGCAGTTCACTTGTCATGCGGCACGCGCGACGCCTCACGGTTTACCAGTCACCAGTCACCAGTCACCAGTCACCAGTCCCCAGTCATTTGTCAATTGCCGCGTTGTTCGTCTTCCTCATCCTGCTGTCCTGTCCCGCTTATCCGCATAACAGCTTATCCGGCTGTAAACCGGGGACCATATGTTACGTGATTAACGGTACGATTACGATAACAACAAGTGAAACCGGCGTATCAGGCCCTGCGGCCAATCCTGACGAAATCACCATTCCCCTGAAACGTGCCGGCCGGCTGCTGATGATGGAAGCCCGTATCGACAACGAGACAGGCAATTTCATTTTTGATACCGGCTCTTCAAAACTTGTTCTCAACAGCACCTATTTCAGGAAATACGTCAGCATGGAATCGGGAGAACGGGGAGGAATTACGGGAGGGGTTGCCAGCGTAAGGCAGACAAAAGTGAGCCGGATCCAGATTTCAGGGTTTACCTGCACCAACGTCCTTGCCGATATGGCCGACCTGGGGCATATCGAGAACCGCAGGGGAGTGAAGATCCTTGGGCTGCTCGGACTAAGCCTCCTGAAAAACATGGAGATCATTATTGACGTGCGTCACAATGAACTTCATCTTTACCGGCTGGACCGAAAAGGCGAACGGATCAGCAAAAATTCCATGGAATTTATATCTGATATAAGCCAGAAAGTTCAGATGTTCCAGGATATTTTATTCGTAAGCCCAACGATAGGAGGCAAAATCCTAAGTTTTTGTCTCGATACCGGCGCCGAATCAAACGTGATCAGTTCCGCATCCCCGAAAAAAGTAATGAATACGGTTAGCATTACCCGGCGTTCAGGGCTGGTAGGGTCAGGAAGACCTTCGACCGATGCCTTATACGGCACGCTGAACGACTTCGCTCTTGGTGGACAGCAGATAAGCCTGATGCAAACTATTATCACCAATCTCGACAATATGTCGGCGGCCTTTGGCCTGAGTGTAGACGGCATGCTGGGTTTTGATTTCTTTTCAAAGGGACAGATTTGTATTAATTTAGTAAAGCTGGAAATGAAGATCAGCTTTAATAAAAGCGAAGGAAATTGAAAACTGGTATACGTCATATCCTACTTCCTGCATTTATCCTCATCTCTCTATGGGCAAGGACGCAGCATGATCCAAAGGATGTGTGCAGGATAGACAACAACAGGGTGATCTTCATGCTTAACCGGAACTGGTCTGCTGCAGAGCGAAAGGATATCATTAAACAATTCGACCTGGACAGCACTTTGCTGGTCGAAGCTTTCAACGGGAAGACCGAAATAACTGTTAACAAGATTAAATGGGCCGTAAAAAAGATTGACAATAACAGGGTGGAATTGTCCAAGCCCATGGAAGGAGGACCTTCTCTCAACCAGGGCGATGTTTATATGCTCGATGACCGCTGGATCAATGCAGCCGGGATTGAAGAGAGGGAATCTGTGGCATTCGGGATCAACATCCTCAGCCTTTACAAGGTCTTTAACTATCATAACGGGACTGCAACCTTTTTCCTGCCCGAACGAAAATATGCCAGGAATGTATATATAGCAGGCACATTCAATAACTGGAGCACCATGCAGACCCCTATGATCCGCTGCGACTCCGGCTGGTTCATAACGCTTAAGCTGAAGCCCGGGAAATACTCGTATAAATACATCATTGACGGGAAATGGAGCCCCGACCCTTACAATAAATTATGGGAAAATGACAGCCAGGGTGGCCGGAATTCGGTGATCTTCTGTTACAACTACCGCTTTTTCCTCCCCTATTATAAGGGTTCAAAGAAAGTGCTGGTGGCCGGCAGCTTTAACAACTGGAACCCTGATGAATTAAAGATGATGAGGGTTGCCGGGGGCTGGGCAATAAACCTGTACCTCAGGGAAGGGACGCATGCTTACAAATTCATCGTCGATGGTGAATGGATACTTGACCCATTGAATAATGTGAAGAGACCCGATGGTACCGGGCATGAAAATTCCTTTATGAGCATTGGCGATACCATGTTTTTTGTTCTGAAAGGACATTCGGCCATCAATCAGGTGAACCTTGCAGGGAACTTCAATGCCTGGAACAGCTCTGAATTATCCATGCAAAAGATTAAGGGCGGATGGCAGCTTCCCTACGTCCTGAGCGCCGGAAATTACGAGTACAAATTCATACTTGACGGACGTTGGACCACCGATCCCGATAATCCGTATACTACAGGATCGGGATCAGAACATAATTCCTTTATAGCAATAAAACCCAACCACCTGTTCAGTCTTGAAGGACAGGCGGGTGCAAGGAAAGTAATACTGACCGGAAGTTTTAACGGATGGCAGGGCGATGGGTATGAAATGAAGATTAATGAAAACGGGACCTGGGTTTTCCCGATATATTTAAAACCCGGTAAGCATACTTACAAATTTATTGTCGACGGAAAATGGATCATAGATCCGGCAAATGAATTATGGGAGGAGAACCAATACGGCACGAGTAACTCTGTGATCTGGATCGAACAATAAAAAAAGGGCCGCCAATCCCGTGCAGCCCTGAAAATCAACAATTAAATTTCTTTATCCAGCTATCCAGTTATCCAGTTATCCAGCTTTTATTCCTCATGCTTTATCGACCCCGCTCCCGAAACGCTCTGATTGATTACCGAGGGGTTTCCCTTGTAGCGTATGCTGCCTGCTCCCGAGATTTCGGCATTGATTTTCTTAGTTACATGGATCTGGGCTTTACCGGCCCCGCTCAAATCAACAGTAAAGTTTTCGCAAACCAGGTCGAAGCCATAGATATCGCAGGCTCCCGACAGATCGGCAGTCACATCGGTAGCTGATCCTGAAAGCCTTAATTTGCTTGCGCCGCTGCTGTTCAGATCAAGTTTCTGGGCAGTAACTTCCATCCTGACATCGGAAGCCCCGCTGGTATGCAAACTGAAATCATTGAAATTAACTTTGCTCTCGGTTACAATATCTACAGCCCCGCTGACTTCAACTTTTTTAAGATCCTTAAATGTGATGTATACTTTTAAGGCCGAGGGGTGGTTAATAGGTTTCTTTGTATCGATCACCAGGGTTGAACCATGCACTTCGGCACGAATCAGCGGCTGAAGGTTATCGTCGGCTTCGATGATCACTTCTTCAACGCCTCCCTGCTTCAGGTACACGTTAAATGCCCCCGAAACTTCAATACCGTCGAAGGAACTGACAACACGGGTTTCTTTGACTACCTTTCCATCGCCACTTACACCTTCGATCATGTTGCATGCCGATGTAATCCCCGAGATGCTGGTAAACAGCATCACGAACATAAACAGGTTAAATAAATTCTTCGTTTTCATAGGTTTGGGTTTAATTGGTCGGATTTGTATTTGATGCTATAATCTGGTTTTGGTTACATTTTCTTCTATTTGAGCGATACGCTGCCATAATCGCTCCTGACCACCACATTGGCCTTTGGTTTGGCATCCTTGCTTCCGACAACACCACGGTATTCAGATGATGTAGGTGATACCGAGCGGTAATTGAGGTTTGAATTATTTTCAGAAAAGCTCAACTCACAATACTTTAAAGCCGCATCCAGGTTGTATACTGCCGATTCGGGAAGCCTCACATCCACATCGGCATACTTATTTTTAATGCTGATGTTTGTAAAATCGGGCCCTACGTTTCTCACACTGCAGCTTCCGTACTGGATGTCAAGGCTCAGGCTCTGTTCTACCCTGTCGATATCAAGGTCGGAGAACTTGCAGCGGCTGTCCATGGTGGATGTGTTTTTTATATCAACTGCCCCACCCTCAAAACTGACATTCATCGCAATTATCTTATTTGCATTCAGGTTTGAGTATTTCGAATCCAGCCTGAGGCTTCCGGCATAATCTATGTCCAGGGTTGAATATTTAAGGTTCACTACCGCTCCCGTAATGCTGCGGACCTTGGCCGAGCCACAGAACTTAAGATCGATAAGATTGTCGGAATTATTCAGTTTGTTCACATCAAGGCTGCCATAACTCAGATTGATCTTTGCTTTTCCCGATACTTCGTTGATTGTGATATCCCCGAATTTATTCGAAAGATCAAGACTCATACTGGCCGGCAGGTTAATGGTGTATTCAACCTGGAACCTGTTCTTTCCCGACGTATTCATCTCATCGAATACCGTTGTGGCTTCAACAAGGGAGGCAGAATTACTGAAGTTGACATTGATCTTTTCAAGTATTTTGGCGGCTGCATCATCATTAGGGGCATCCACAACCACTTTGACGTCAATCCCCACAAGGTTTTTATCCCAGTTTGAACAATGTATCCCGCCGAATTTATTGGAGACGTTAAGCTGTGCATCTGGATTCACATTGAATTCTTTTTTTATAACCCTTGTATACTCGTTTATACTGGCTCCTTTCAAGCCGATCGTGAGACCGGCCAGGAGTATGAAGATGGTTATTTTTAAAATAGTTTTCATATGCTGTGTTATTTTTGAATAGGATTAATGTTTGTTTAATTTTTCGACAATATTGTTCATGATCCCTTCTTTCATTTGCTGGTTCTGGATGATAGCAGCCTGAAGGCGCTCACAGTTCGGGTTCTCAGCCAGGGATTTCTGAAGGTCGAGTGTACTTTCATCGAGAGCCTGCATTTCTTTAAGGGCATCCC
>JAPLDN010000332.1 GCA_026391755.1 Bacteroidota bacterium | reverse complement strand
ATGGGATCAGGGCTGAAATCCCTTCTGAATATTTATTATTTGTAAGGATCTCATCTACCGATTGGGCGGATGGCGGATGGACCATCGCCGACTCGGTGGCCCTGGTGCGAATACTCAAAGAAGCAGGGGTTGACCTGGCGGACTGCTCTTCGGGAGGCATTATCCCTGGAGTTAGCATCCCGCTTGTGCCAGGCTACCAGGTAAAATTGTCTGATACTATTCGGAAAGAAACCGGAATCCTGACGGGCGCAGTGGGACTTATAACCACCGCTGTCCAGGCCGAAAGCATACTTGAACAAGGCCAGGCCGACATCATCCTGATGGCGCGTGAGTTACTCCGTGATCCTTATTTCCCTCTTAAAGCCGCGTTTGAACTGGGTGATGACATCGCCTGGCCCAAACAATACCTGAGGGCCAGGAAGAAAAGATAATTATCCCTGCCGGCCTGCCAACCAGGAATAAATCGGTATTAACCCCAGGGCCGAACCCTTCACCCAGGTTCCGCCCCGGAGCAGTGGGGAATTTACGGGGAGACATTAAACTGTTGAATGCGGGTTAAGAATTCATTAACTTGCATTAAAATTCCCTGATATGAAAAAGTTGAACCGTTTTTCGGCCATCCTGATCATTTCCATCTTCCTCGTTTCAGCCTGCAAAAAGACAGAATATACCCCTTATACTCCTGCCGGACCGGATATGGCGGCTCTTACAAAGCAATATAAGCTCGCGGTTATGGATGCGAAATACGCAGAACCATGGGAGATCTCGCGAAACCTGATCGCTATAGTTTATTACGCCGACAGTTTGGCCGGACAGGGCAACCTCGTATGGTCAACCGATTCGCTGGGCAGGGCGCGTGTCCTGGTTGTTTCCTGGATGAAACAGACCTCAACACAGTACTGGCCTGTTGGAAAAACATTCAGGACAAGCAACAACCCGGCTTATAATTCGTGGATCACCACTGCCCCTGAAATGCTGGACTTCATGAAAAAGAATTCGTTTTCCGACAGTACGCAATTGCATCTCAGGATTGCCCAGGTATTGGGAATGCAACCCGATACAAAAAACAACTTCTTCGTGGAATACTGGGTTTATCCCGGAAACCTCTTCCGCCCGACTCCCGATCCCGAGGTTACCGACCATGAGGCGGATCTCTATTTTCCATCCTGGGTCAGCCAGAAACACAGGGACTGGTTCCTGAATGAGATAATAAACAAGTATGACACCAGTAAAACGAATGCCTACCCCTGGACGAGACTGGGATACACCTACGATTGGTCCACCCCCCTGCATCCAATCGGGTTGAGCGAGTTCGTAGTCGACACCTCATCCGTAGTCACAGTAAAAAAAGTGTATTCTACCTGGCAGTATTACCAGTTAAGCCTCACAAAAAAGTAGAGATGTAACGAAATTAGTTTGACCTGGCGATCGAATTAATTGCACCTCAATTCGTAAATCGTAAATCGTAAATAATTTCACGATCTTCCCAGGGCTTCCTCTTCTTCCTCACTCTGAACATCGTACCAGTGATAGAGGCCTTCCATGAGGCGTTTCTGTTTTTCTTCGGGGCTCAGGCGTTCATAGGCCTCGCGGGCTTCGCGGGCCTTACGGCGCTTTTCCTCCTCTATGGCCCAGATGTTGGTGGTGTATTTATCCTCCACACAGTTCTGCAGGAAATCTCGTGCCACCGTCGGGAACAGTTCGAGCAGCAGTTCATCCTTTTCATTCTCCGCCAGTCTTAATCCGCCGTAATCCTCGAAAACAGTATTCTCCTGTTTCCTGTAATTTTTTGTATCGTAAGGGGTCTCCTCCCTAACGCCGGTAAGCAACTCCCTGAAATCGGGGTCAACGGGAATAGGGGTTCTTCCGTACATGCCTTTGACCAGGTTGACAAACTGTATAGATTTTGTTGTGAAAAATGCCTGTCCTTTGTTTTCATCTATTACACAATTTACAGCCTGAACACCAACGATCTGCGATGTAGGGGTTACCAAGGGCGGACAGCCAGATTTGATGCGGACCAGGGGGACAAGTTCAAGAACCCGGGGAAGCAGGTGGTCGAGTTTCAGCTGTTTAAGCTGGGCCAGCATATTTGTGTACATACCGCCCGGGATCTCGGCCCTCTTCACTTCTTCGTCGGGCTCAGGGAAACCGAAAGCTTTTTCAATTTCCTGGCAAATCTGGAGGAGTTCGGGTTCCTTCTCGTGTTTTGCCAGGTATATGGCTTGCACAAACAAGCGGTTGACCTCTTTGGAAAGTTTATAGTTTGTAATGTCGAATTCCTTAGGGAAGGCCGTCGTGTCAAACTCTTTCAATTCGGCCCTGATCTCTTTAAGTTCGTTGTCTATCTTCTTAACAGCCATCCTGTCAACACCCGTATCAATCCCCAGCTTGTCGCAGAAGATCTGTATGAGCTCAAAAGCCGGTGCAGCCGGTCCGCCGGCAAAATGCCAGATGCTGGTATCTACCACATCCACACCGTTTATAATAGCCATAAGAACTGAGGCAAGCCCGTAACCGGGGGTACAATGTGTATGGAAATCGATGGGGACGCGGAGTTCGGCTTTCATCCTTCGTATCATCTCGCCCGATTGTAAAGGGGGTATCAGTCCGGCCATATCCTTGATACTGATCATGTCGGCGCCCAGTGCTTCCAGCTGACGGGCTTTTTCCATGAAGTAATCGGTGGTGAAAATATCATGTGGCAGGGCCTTGAGCTGTATCCAGGATCTTACCTTCTGTCTTGTGCTGAATTTTGGATCTACTGTAAAACTGATGGCACAATCGGCCATACCCCCGCTTTCCTTAACATATTTAATGGTCGATTTCATGTTATCGACATCATTCAGGGCGTCGAAGATCCTCATGATACCGATTCCCGATTTAACTGCATTCCGGTTGAAGCCTTCGATCACTTCATCGGGATAAGGATTATAGCCGAAAAGGTTGCGGCCGCGTGAAAGGGCTGTAAGCTTGGAAACATCACCTATGGATTCCTTGATCTTTTCAAGCCTTGTCCACGGGTTCTCATGCAGGTAACGCATTATACTGTCGGGGACGGCGCCTCCCCAGACTTCCATTGCATAAAAGCCGGCGTTTTTATAAAAAGGCAGTACGCGGTCAACCTGCTCCTGGGTCATTCGTGTTGCAAAGAGCGACTGCTGTCCGTCGCGGAGGGTAAGATCCCTTATA
>JAPLDN010000334.1 GCA_026391755.1 Bacteroidota bacterium | reverse complement strand
TGAAGAGCATTTTGAACCATTACATGGGCGTTCCCCCCGAATCATTTGAATGGAAAGGGAAACGCTATACCCCTAAAGAATTCCTTCAGGACTATCTGAAGCTGCAGATGGATGATTATATTGATGTCCTTTCATACCTCCAGCAACCCTTCTGGCAAAAGGTGGAATACGAAGTGCCGGATAACTGGTGGCACAGTAAGGAGTATTACAACGTCCCCCTGGAGGATTATATGAATGCCTTGAAAAATGCCATCAGGAACCATTATACCATAGTGATCGGGGGTGATGTTTCCGAAGCAGGATTCAGCCGTGAGGCACAGGTAGCCTTAATTCCCAGTTTTGACATTGCCGTTGCCGACATCGATGACAACGCAAGGCAATTCAGGTTTTCGAATAAAACTACCACCGATGATCATGGCATGCACCTGGTTGGCTGGTACGAAAAAGACGGCACCGACTGGTTCCTGATCAAGGATTCCGGTTCAGGTTCAAGGAGTAACGACGAAGCCGCTCCCGAGTTCGGCTATTATTTCTTCCGCGGAGATTACATTAAGCTGAAGATGATGGATTTTATGGTGCACAAAGATGCGGTGAAGGACCTGATCGGGAAATTCGGGAAGTAGAAGGCAGTCGGCAGTCGGCAATCGGATAAATCGAGGGTAGTCAAATGAGTATAGAGTTCAGGCTAATGGAGGTGTCGGACATCCCAGCTTCCATTGAGTTGTGGAAATCCATGAAAGGCCTGGCAATACGGGGTTCCGATAACATCCGTGATTTGACAGACCATGTTAACATGAACCCTAAGCATAATTTTGTTGCAAGCTCTGACGGGCAGTTGATTGGAACGGTATTAGGCGGGTTTGATGGCCGGAGGGGATATATCTACCATCTTGCCGTTCATGAGAGCTTCAGGAGAAAAAATATAGCGAAAGAGTTGATGGATAAGTGTTTTCAGTCCTTCAAAGAGATCAATGTGTCGAAATGCCATATGATGGTATTAAAGGATAATACCGAAGCACAGGAATTCTATAAACAGATCGGTTGCGAATTGAGGACTGAACTTCTCGTGTTTTCGAAAACTCTTTAGGGATTTTTTCCTGGATAATCGGGTTCAGGTTTTATTAATTATAATGGGCTCCTTAATCGAACCAACCGACTGAATGGTTTTTCAGCTCCTCAGATTCAATATTGAACTTTGGGCTGCGATGGGTCATATGATAAATTTACAGAAATTGCTTTGATCCTTTCAAAGATGCTTTTACAAATTCTGCAGTATGGAAAAACTGATCTGTGTTAAAGAGACGCCCCTGAAAGGGAGGGGCATCTTTGCGGTCCGCGACATCCGGAAAGGTGAAATAATTTCTACTTTCACAGGACCCCGTGTTAAGATTGAACGCCTGGATGAGTTTCCGTCCGAGGTCGTTGACCACCTCTTCAATGTAGGCACCGATGAGTACATCCTGGCGAGAGAGCCCGAAGTACGGACGAACCATTCCTGTGATCCCAACGCCGGGATCGTGAAGGACGTCAACCTGGTTGCCATGCGCGATATCCGGAAGGATGAAGAGATCACCTTCGACTATTCGGTCATCATCAATGACGATTGGACGCTGGACTGCCTCTGCGGTTCTCCCCTTTGCAGGAAAACCATCGGGAAATACCGGGACCTTCCGCAGGAAATAAAAGATAAATACTGGGAGTATACCCCGGAGTGGATTAAACAGATTCGTTAACCCTCCTATTCCACTTCGATATCATACTTATCCAGGAGCCCGACAACACCGGCCAGGGAAAACTTGGCCTTTGACATCCGGTTCATCCCGGGGTCGATTGAATAATTGTAAGACGAGCGAAAATCTGCCTTTTCAAGGTTGGTGTGAACAAATATCGCCCTTGCCAGGTCGCAGTGATCAAAAATGGCATTGGAAAGGTTTGATTCGGTAAAATCCGTTTCCTTCAGTGAGCAGTTAACAAAACTTGTCTTCTTCAAACTCTTTTTGAAGAATGTGGAGAGGTTGAGGTTGCAGCCATAAAAAGCAACAGAGAACAAAAAATCAGAGCAATTCTCAAAGCGTAAGCCTAACAGCTTGCAATCGTTAAACCTTGCATCCTTCAATGAGGTTTTAGCCAGTTTAGCCAGGCTCATATCACAGCCTTTAAATATACATTCTGAAAATACCAATCCCGATAAATCAACATTTGCGAAATTGCAGTTATTGAAGCGGCAATTTTCGTATTCTCCTGTTGCAAGGCCATTGGTGGTAAAATCCGCCTTTTCAAATGTCCTGTCGGTAATGTATTCTTTGCTCATATTACAAATTTACGGAAATTGCCTTGATCCTTGTGGAGGTGTTTTTGTAAACTCTGCATTCCTGTAGCAATTGAAATTTCTATACCTTTGGATTCCTTTAGAGTGGAAATGAAGAAAAAATTATCAACGATAGGGATTTTGTTCATGCTGGTGTTGAAACATCCACCGCTGCCTGAATTTTCATTATTCCAGAAAAATTATGTAGTTGAGGTGCGCTGTTTTTCATTGAAAAAGATTGCACTTGAATTCTTCACAAATTAAACTTTATCCGCAGTCAAATAAATTAAAACTTATAAAATCAGGAATGAGCCGAACCTGATGTTGCTGGGGTTCTCGCGTGGATACACTTAGTCCTTAACGCAGCGGACCGACCATGCGTAACTCTTTTCGTAATTGTAACGGCTCACCTCTTGAGTATTATAGATGATGTCGCAGTCAAACGCACTGGCTGGATTTTCCTCCGACGAGGCGTACAGATCACAATTTGATTCGAGATTGTCATAACAGTATTTTTCAATAATCCCATTGTTTGTTTGACCCTGGCTTCCATCAATTCGTAAACCCACATTCATATTCTCCTTTGTCCAGCATTGCGTCCCAATCTGAACTGTATTATAGGTTTTTCCATCACGGGCATCGTTAATAGAATTTCCGCATGCAAATGAACCGGAAATTACCGGTCCGGTATAAACCGGAGCCTTAACCTCAATCCCCTGAAGTGTTCCTGTCAGCGCAAAGGGAACTAATGCAAACCGGATATATTTATTCAAATCAATCGGTTGCAGAGGATATGTGAGTGCTGATGCGCCTGAAATTACCGTTTCATTAGTTCCACCAGCATCATCGGCCCTGTACCACTTATAAGTTGAAGTTCCTTGCAGATCACCTTCTGCATCGGAATAGTTGTAAGAGCCTGTGAGTACCTGGCCGACCTGAGCATTCCCGCTTTGTGAAACATTACTGGCAACAGGAGCAGCATTATACACTCCCGAAAAAGGAATAATCACATCAGCTTGAGGAAAACAACTGCCCAAAACGAAATCAACAACACCACTGGTTCCATGGGGAATGGCCTGTGCATCGTTGAATGTCCAGGTATAAAAATATACATAGTTAAAACCAGAGCCCTGGCGAACATTCACATAGAGTTTGAACTCGAAGGTGTCAGCAATACCTTTCCTGTCGGCATACAGAACTTTAAGGGGCTGTCCTTCCCCTTTCCAGGCTTCATTATTGAAAGAATTCATCAGAAAATGATTCCTGTAAACATCAATCTTAAAGATGGCCGGCAGGTCGGGCTGTATCCCATTGGACTGTCCCAGGTAGGGTGAACCCGGTATTGAATAATCGGCAATGCTTTGAATACAAATATCACCGAAAAAAGGCTGTTCACGAAGGGTAACCTCTTCAATCTGGAAGAAGATAAAGCCGAAACTGGTATAATTACTTGGCTGGTAGCATAAGGCTTCAATCGGGATCTTTGTCTTTTCAAATGCAAGCACGTTGAATGCAATATTCAATGGAGATGTTACATAGGGGGCATAAGTCGAACCTGAATGCGGCGCTGCCGCAAGCATGACATCATCAGTGGAATCATTTGGAGTCTGCTGATCGCTCCAGATCGTAAATTCCTGCAACATATGAATACCCGGACTCAATTGTATAGTATTTGTATTTGGACTTCCGCTTATGTAAAAAACACCGGTAGTATATACTTTCCCGTCAATGGTGGCCTTGACATAATTTTCAGTTTGAGAGAAACAGTCAGTACTGACCGTTGATTTCAGCCCACCCGTTTTACCGGGAGCAATAGAGAAGTTTACCCCCTGCGTCGCCTGTGACTGCTCATTGAGATCTTTCTTGTTGCAACTTGTGATGAAAAACAAGACTGCTAAGGCCATAAAAACAGAGCAAGGATTTTTCATAATGAACTTCTTTTGGTAGACTGAGCTAAATATCTTTCTTAATTACCATTTTGGGCAACTTAACAAATATATGACTGTAAACATGGTTACATCAATGTTAAATACGTATCTGTCAGCAATAAATAAGTAAATGTGGATATGGTGATAACATCTGTAATCTGATTAACAAATATTCCACATCCGCAGTTAAAAAATATTTCCTAAGTTTACATTTAAAGCATTTGCCCTTAAGGAGGCCATATTTATCCTGCTTTGGGCCGTGCTACTATTCGTTGTGTTCACGAACATTCAAATGAGGATCAAACAAAATGAAGTACATTTTTGAAATACTCTGGATATGCTGGTTATTATCGGAGATCCTTCTGAACAGGCTGGTGCGGTCAAAAAATCCCGATTCAAAGGAGGTGGATAAAAATTCATTGAACCTTATGTGGATTGCTATAGTTGTTTCAATGACCCTGGGAATATTATGTGCCAGTTACTGCCCTGTCAGGATTTTTCCTTCCGGTATTACCATTTACCTGGGCTCGGGTATTATACTTGCAGGGATGATCATCAGGTTCACTGCGGTATGGTCACTCGGAAAATTTTTCACGGTTAACCTGGGGATTCAGGACAATCATCGCCTGATCAGGACCGGTTTATACAAATACATCCGGCATCCGTCTTATTCGGGCTCTTTGTTGTCATTTGCCGGGTTTTGCTTAAGCCTTAATAACTGGCTGAGTTTATTGATCATTATGATTCCTGTAATTGCGACTTTTATTAATCGTATCAATATTGAAGAAAAGATGCTGCTCCGGCAATTCGGATCGGAATATGAGGAGTATAAAAGAAAGACGAAGAGGTTGGTTCCACAGATCTATTGATACCATGCACTGATGGAGAGAGTTGAGAGCCGATGCTCCCTCATCCGCATTCAAAAAACAAATGAAATATATGTTGGATAAAAGATAATTCAATATATTGGGTGTTTGATTTTTGACGGGATCTTAATCAGTACAGCTCTGGCTTATTTCCGAAATTGATTAGAACCTAAAACTCAGAATATGGAAAAACTCATCTCCTGCTGTGGGCTTAATTGCGCTTCCTGCGATGCCAGGATTGCCACCCTTGCAAATGACGATGAACTCAGGCGGCAAACTGCCGAAAAATGGAAGGTGATGTACAACTCCCCGGATATCACGCCCGAAATGATCAACTGCACGGGATGCAGGAAAGATGGTGCGAAGATCGGCCACTGGGCTGTATGCGGTATGAGGACCTGTGCTTCGTCGAAGAACTTCAGCACATGCGGACAATGCGATTCCCTGCTTAGCTGCGATACCATCAAGCCGGTGCTTCAGTTTGCACCTGATGCGGTGGATAACCTTAAGTCGGTGAACTGATCTTACCCGGGAGCGTTCCTCAGCTGTTCCCCCAGTGAAATACATCCCTGATAAGGCACCAGCGGTGGTCCTGTGTGCGGGTTTGAACGCCTTCCATCCACCTTTTCTTAAGCATGGCGGTTGTTCCTTCGGTATCCTTGATCTGCAACCAGTAATCCATATACCTGACCAGGGGAAGGGCGTCGGGGGGCATGAAGTAGGCGATCAGTAACGGGCTCCCGAAATCGGCGGGGATGACTGCAGTAAACCCGGGATGTGTCATGGCATAGGCCCTGGCCTGCTCAAAGGTCCAGATGGCAAAATCGATGTCGGTACGGGAGGCAAGTTCAAAATAGTTATCAAGCAATACCTTGTGATTCTCTGGGAAAAGAACGTTGCTGATCCTGATCAGGACCGGGCTGGTGAAAGTTCCCACGCTGTATTTTGTATTTCCCAGCACTTTCTCCCTGGTTGTGAGGTCCCTGGCAATAGCTCCCCTGGCCAGGAGTGCAAGCGGACTTTGAAAATAAGGTCTGGTGGCAGGGAGTGCCTGAAGCCTTTCGTTCGTTACAAAGATGCCACCTATAGCAATGTCGAACTCATGGTTCATGAGGTCTTCTTCCATCCTGCCCCATTCAAAGGGGATGAACTGCAGCTTTACATTAAGATCCCTGGCCAGGCGATACATGTTCTCGACGTCATATCCCACGAGCTCTCCGGCATTGTTGAAATAACAGAAGGGGATGATACCCGGGTTGTAGCCGACCTGGAGGACGCCTGTCCTCCGGATACGGTCCAGGCGGAAATGTACCGCTGAATCATAATCAGGATGGGGCCTTGGTTGACCCGGCCTGTAAATTACGGCACTGACGCCTGCCCTGAGTTCTCCCGGCAGCCTGTACTGGAGATAGGGCAGATTGCGCTCCTTAAACAGTCCCGGGCTGAATGTCCTCAGCACCAGGGTGAACCCAAGCAGTACGATGATCCCTGCCCCAAGCGGAGTGAAAAATTTCCGGGGGTTGAACTTCAGCTTTCCGTAAAAAGAGAAAGTTGCAAGCAGGGCCGTAAACACAAAGCCCATCACGCTGAGAGCCACCTGTCCGTACCTCGTGAAAATAGTCGTTGCCGCATAGAGATCTTCGGTGCCAGGGGGCACTTTGAAAACGACGGATAAAAAGTTGATCGCATTGACCGCCGCACTCGGGGTGCCTATCGTTGAGACCAGGGTAAGCGGGGGCAAGAGGATCTTCTGGGCAAGCGTAAAATCCAGCTTGTAGAAAAAGTTGCAGAAATAAATGAACAGCAGCACTCCCAGGTTCCCGAGCTGTGCAAAGGGATAGGCGAGGGAGATATTCGTACCCACCACATCATTCATCCTGCTGTCGTTGATATTCCTGTCCCTGAGAAATTTCTCGATCGCCTGTGTGATGATGGGAAGGGCTGCAACACTGAGGGTCGTTACCAGGGCAAGGACGAAAGCCCCTTCAAGCTCTTTCATCAGCTCCCTGTACTTCAGAGGCACCATGGATGTTATCAGCAAAGGCAAAATCCAGAATGTGAACAGGGCGGATCCGACCAGGAAGACAATGATATACAGCAGCAGTCCCTCGATCTCGGTCATCATCATGGTTCCTGCAACATTGGCAAACAAGGCGAACACACCCAGGGGGGCAATCCATACAACCCAGTTCCAGATGGTAAGGCTGGCGCTTTTTACAGTCTCCATGAGATTAAGTAAGGTATCCTTGTGATTTACCTTTTGTATGGCCACCCCGTAAAGCATTGTGAAAGCCACCACGGCGGGAATGTAATTCTTCGAAAGGTCGCTGAAGATGTTCCCCGGGACAAAGATCGATACAAAGTCCACGCTCCTGTTTGCGGAATCGTTTACAATAGCGACCGGTGCCAGGGGTTTCGGGAACACCAGGGAGAGAACCATCATTGCAGCCAGGATAATGACCCAGGCAAGGGCAAAGATGAACCATCCCCGTTTCAGCATCAGCCTGGCAGTAAGCGAATCCATCTTCCCCAGGCCATGAAGAAGGGAGGCGACGAGATAGGGATACACGCACATCGCCAGCAGCTGCACGTATGCCTTGCCAAGGAATTCAAGGTAAGCAGCGTAATCACCTATAATAAGCCCGGTGAGAATCCCCAGGACTGCTCCTATGAGGACCCTCACAGCGAGTTTACCGGTATTTTGTCCGGCCGATGGCGCACCCACATTCACGAGCTGAATCTTTTATAGTTAGTCTGCAGCATATCAATTATCCTTTACGCATCTCACCGGCAGCCCGCATTGTTTCTCGGTGCCGCTGTTCCCGTTCCAGAGCCCGGGATCATCGTACTCGATGACCTTTGGATAGTCCAACGTGGAGGTCCACCAGTAAGCAGTTGCATTGACCCCGGTATACGATCCGTCAGCGTTGCGCATGCCCGCCGGTGTGGCTGTGAATAAAACCGTGTTCATCCCTCCTGTGTTGGGCATGCTCCAGTGAAGGGTACCAGCATCTTTGAGCTTTCCGCCTGCACCCTGCCAGCCTCCGAGAAAATCGGCGAGGGTATTCCAGTCATCGCCGCTAGCCACATGCCATCCCTGTGGAGCAAGACCCCGGGAATCATTTACAGCATACCAATTGTAAAG
>JAPLDN010000373.1 GCA_026391755.1 Bacteroidota bacterium | reverse complement strand
TTACCCCTGAAGCTTTCGATGGTTGCGAAATTCTTACGTGTCATCCAGTCTTCAAGATCTTTGATCATGTTGGTAATCTGGGCAGGCCCGTTCTTATAAACAGTGCTGACAACCTGCACACAATCGGCTCCGGCAAGCAGCATCTTTATAACATCCTTACCACTGAAAATACCGGTGTTTGCGCATAATGAACCGCGGATCTCATGGTATAACATCCCGATATACCTCAGAGCAAGGCGGTTATCCTCCTCGTTACTGAGGTTATAAGGAAAGTTATGTTCAATCTTTTCAATATCAATATCAGGCTGAAAAAGACGGTTGAACAGAACAAAGCCGTCAACTCCCGCGTGGTACATCTGCTGGATTACCGCGAGGACATTGGTATAGAACGGGCTAAGTTTTACGCTTACAGGGATCTTCATATTCTTCTTCACCTCAGATATAACTGCAAGCTGCTCATTGATTATCGATTTCCCTTCCTTTTTAAAATCAGCAGCAAGGGTGTAAAGATTCATCTCAATGGCATTGACTCCTGTTTGCTCGATGAGTTTTGCATATTCAACCCATGTATCTTCAAACAGGCAGTTCAGGCTGGCAATAACGGGAATATTGACCGAATCGACGACCTTTCTCAAATGTGAAAGGTGTTCCCTGGGGCCGGCATGATTTATGTCGGGAAACAGGCTGATCATCTCGGCATGCCGCTCATTGTACTGGTTCAGTTCCTCGGAAAGCTGCAGGCGTTCAAGTTCAATTTGTTCCTCAAACAGTGTTTTATAAACAATTGCGGCAGCGCCGGCTTCTTCAAGCTGGCGTATCGTATCAAGATCCTTAACCAGGTTACTGGCTCCAACGATTATGGGATTCTTCAGATTCAATCCCATGTAGTTTGTGGTCAGGGTAGGCATAATTGATGGGTTTAAAGATGTTTTACAAAAATATCGTATTTGGCTGTAATGCCCCACTATTTTTCAAACTTCATTTCGGCAAGCCGCTTGTAATTGTTGTACCTCCACTTAGCATTTTCCTCCGCCGCTTTAAAAAGTTCAACTGATTCCTCGGGGAACATTGCTTTGAGAGAAGTATATCGCACTTCGGTTCCAAGGAATTCCTGGAATTTTGCCCAATCGGGTTCCTTGGAGTCGAGAGTAAACGGATTCTTGCCTTCTTCGGCATGTATCGGGTTGTAGCGGTAAAGGTTCCAGTAACCTGCATTCACGGCCTGGTCCATTTCTTCCTGGGCTTTTCCCATTCCCAGTTTAAGTCCGTGGTTGATGCAGGTGGAATAGGCAATTACCATCGATGGGCCCCTGTATGCCTCGGCTTCCTTTATAGCCCTGAAAAGCTGGCTGTTATTGGCGCCCATTGCGACCTGTGCAGTATATACATAACCATAAGTCATGGCCATGGCACCAAGGTCTTTTTTACGGACCTTTTTTCCTGAAGCGGCAAACTTGGCGACAGCTCCGGCAGGGGTTGACTTGGAAGCCTGTCCGCCGGTATTGGAATAAACTTCGGTATCGAGAACAAGAATATTGATATCCTCGCACGAGGCAATGACATGATCCAGCCCGCCGTAACCGATATCGTATGCCCAGCCGTCTCCGCCAATGATCCAGATTGATTTCTTGATAAGGTATTGTTTAAGATCGGTAATATCCCTGGCAAGCTGGTCATTCTCCTTTTCAAGCAAAGGCAGAAGTTTTATCGTTGCAGCTTTTGATTTTTCAGCATCGTCTTTGCCATCGATCCATTCCTGGAAAGTCGCCAAAGTGCCGGAGCCCATCATGTTGGCCTTTATCGCTTCCTTCATTTTCCTTGCAATACGCTGGCGGAGTTTGCCAACACCGAGTGCCATACCGTAGCCGTATTCGGCATTGTCTTCAAACAATGAATTGGCCCATGCCGGCCCCTGTCCATTGGTATTTGCGCGGTAAGGTGTGAACGGGGCTGTACCTCCGTATATCGAGGAACATCCTGTGGCATTTGCTACCATCATCCTCTCGCCAAAAAGCTGGGTCAGGAGTTTTATATAAGGTGTTTCGCCGCAACCTGAGCACGCTCCGGAGAACTCGAAAAGTGGTTGTGAGAACTGGCTGTTTTTAAATGTTTTGAACCTGTCGATCACATTGGTTTTATAGGAAACCTTTTCAATAAGGTAATCCCAGTTTTTCGATTCGCTCATCTGGCTGCCCAGGGTGTTCATCTCAAGTGCTTTGGTCTTGGAAGGGCAGATATCGGCGCAGTTGCCGCAGCCTGTGCAATCAAGCACGCTTACCTGGATCTTGAATTCATATCCGGCAAGTTCTTTCCCGATGGCCTTCATTGTTGGCATATCTGCCGGGGCGCTTTTCTTTTCTTCTTCATTGAGAAGGAAGGGACGTATTGCAGCGTGAGGACAAACATAAGCGCATTGGTTGCACTGGATACAATTTTCGGGTATCCATTTGGGGACATTTACGGCGATACCGCGTTTTTCAAGGACCGTCATACCCGAAGGGAATGTGCCGTCTTCCATGCCAAGGAAAGCACTTACAGGGATATCGTCTCCATTCATGGCGCTAACCGGGTCAAATATTTCCCTGACAAATTTGGAAACCGTTGAATCCTCATTTGCTTTTTTTACAATGATCTTGGACCATTCGGCCGGGATTTCAATCTTGATTACCTCGCCTCCCTTGTCGATGGCAGCAAAGTTCATATTAACGATCTCTTCCCCTTTACGGCCATAGGTCTTTTCAATGGCTTTCTTCATATCCTTCACCGCTTTTTCATATGAGAAGATATTGGAAAGTTTGAAGAAGGCCGATTGCATGATGGAATTCGTACGGTTGCCAAGGCCGATCTCTTCGGCTATCTTGGTTGCGTCTATCATATAGAATTTGACCTGGTTGTCGGCCATGAACTTTTTCATGGCATCTGGCAGGCGCTTCTTTGTTTCCTCTGCATCCCAGATGGAATTTAAAAGGAAGGTACCTCCCTTTTTAAGTCCTTTAACAAGGTCATATTTGTCAAGATACGACGGAACATGGCATGCAATGAAATCAGCCATGTTAACAAGATATGGAGAGCGTATGGGGCTGTCACCAAAACGAAGATGGGAAACAGTCACACCTCCCGATTTCTTGGAGTCATAAGCAAAGTAAGCCTGTGCGTATTTGTCGGTATTATCACCTATGATCTTTATGCTGTTCTTATTTGCGCCTACCGTACCGTCGGAACCGATACCCCAGAACTTGGCCGAAAAAGTGGTTGCGGGCTGTATGTCAATTTCAGGCATCAGCGGCAGGGAAGTGAAGGTAACGTCATCAACAATACCCATGGTAAAATGGTTCTTTGGTTCCTTCATCTTCAAATTATCATAAACTGATACGATCTGAGATGGTGTTGTATCCTTCGAGCTGAGTCCATAACGCCCGGCGATGATCATCGGCCTTTCGGGACGGTCATAGAATATATCCCTGATATCGAGGTAGAGAGGGTCCCCGTTGGCTCCGGGTTCTTTCGTACGGTCAAGCACAGCAATGCGTTTCACCGATTCCGGTAATACGTCGAAGAAATATTTTTCACTGAAAGGGCGGTACAGGTGGACCACTATCAGGCCGACTTTTTCACCTTTGGCACGAAGATAATCTATGGTTTCACGAATAGTTTCCGTTACCGATCCCATAGCCACGATGATATTCTCGGCCTGGGGATCACCATAGTAAACAAAGGGATGATATTCCCTCCCGGTAAGTGAAGTAATTTCTTTCATGTACTGGTCAACAACATCGGCAACAGGGTAGTAAAAGCGGTTAACGGCTTCCTTGGCCTGGAAGAAAATGTCGGGGTTCTGGGCAGTTCCCCTTGTAACAGGATGTTCGGGGTTCAGGGCGCGGTCGCGGAATTCCTGAAGAGCCTTCATGTCGATAAGCTTTGCCATATCATCGTTATCAAAAGCTTCGATCTTCTGGATTTCATGCGACGAACGGAAACCGTCAAAGAAATGCAGGAAAGGCAGCCTTAATTTAATGGCGCTTAAATGAGCAATACCCGCCAGGTCCATGATCTCCTGAACGGATCCGGAAGCCAGCATGGCAAAACCTGTTTGCCTGGTCGCATATACGTCGCCGTGGTCACCGAAAATTGAAAGGGCATGAGCGGCAACAGTTCTAGCTGAAACATGGAATACGCATGGGAGAAGTTCGCCCGCAATTTTGTACATGTTCGGGATCATCAGCAATAAGCCCTGGGAGGCCGTGAAAGTGGTGGTAAGGACTCCGGCCTGGAGAGATCCGTGAACAGCGCCTGCTGCACCGGCTTCACTTTGCATTTCACTTACCCTGACTTCATCCCCGAAAATATTTTTACGTCCGTTCGCTGCCCACTCATCAACATTTTCAGCCATGTTCGAGGAAGGTGTGATTGGGTAAATTGCAGCTACTTCACTGAACATATAGGCCATATGTGATGCAGCCTGATTGCCGTCACAAGTTAAATATTTTTTAATTTTAGTCATAATATGTTGATTTTTAATGATTTGATTCTATCTACTGTGAATCGATTAACAGACTGCAAAGGTACATTTTTTTTAATTTTGCAGAATGCTTTATCCAACTTCTTTTGAAAATAAACTGGGGTTTGACCACATCAGGGAACTGCTGTCGTCCAACTGCCTGTCGTCCATGGGGAAAGACCTTATATCGACCATTTCCTTCTCAACAAACAGTAAGGATATTTTTTTAAACCTTGTTCTATGCGGGGAGATGCTGAATGTTTTAAATTTTGAAGAAGGATTTCCGTCCCAGGACTATTATGATCTTTTACCCGAATTAAAACGGATACTAACGCCTGGAACTTACCTTGAGGAAGAAACTATTTCGGAACTCAGGCTTTCGCTTCAGACAGTTGCCGGCCTCATCAACTTCTTTTCAATGCGTATGGAAGCGTATCCCTTCCTCTACGGGCAGATCGCCTCGACCATAGCCGACAGCTCGGCTCTCACCCTGCCGGCTGCCCTGATAAGCCGAATTGACCATATGCTCGACGAACGTTCAGAGGTCAGGGACAATGCTTCACCGGAATTATCAAAGCTAAGAAAGGAAAAGGCATTTAAGATTGCCAGTGTAGAACATAAGATACACCATGACCTGAAAGTCGCCAGGCAATCGGGCTGGACTCCCGAAGATGCAGAGGTCACTATCCGCAACGGACGGCTGGTGATCCCGATGCTGAGCGCCCATAAACGCAAGATCAGCGGGTATGTCCACGACGAATCGGCCACCGGCCAAACGGTTTTTATTGAACCCTCGGCAATATTTGAAACGAATAACGAGATCAGGGAAATTGAATATGCCGAAAAACGGGAGATCATAAAAATCCTGACAGTTTTCACAAATGACGTCAGGCCTGAAACGGAGAACCTTGTAAGCCTTTACAGGTTTATGGGTGTAATTGATTTCATCAGGGCCAAAGCTTTGTTTGCCAGGGATGTAGCCGGGGTCCTTCCAAAGATAGCCCAGGATCCTGATCCATCCTCCAAAACAAGAAGGACTATGGCTTTCAACTGGCACCAGGCCATCCACCCGAATCTTTACCTTCATTTTAAAAAAATAAAAAAAGAAGTGGTTCCCCTTGACCTGGAACTCGAGGGAGAAGAACGCATACTCATCATTTCGGGACCCAACGCGGGAGGAAAATCGGTTTGTCTTACGACCGTGGGACTGGTACAATACATGTTCCAGTGCGGTTTGCTGCCGCCGGTGAGGGAAGATTCTGAATTCATGATCTTTGAAAAGATCTTTATAGATATTGGTGATGAACAATCCATTGATAACGACCTTAGCACATATACTTCCAAGCTCCTGAACCTGAAATTCTTTCTTGAGCAGGTGGATGAACATTCCCTTCTCCTTATTGATGAATACGGTTCGGGGACCGATCCTTCCCAGGGAGGGGCCATGGCCGAAGCCTGCCTTGAAGAGATGGCAGCCAGGGGAACCTATGGGGTTATTACCACCCATTATTCCAACCTTAAACTGCTCGCGGGCAGGGTAAAAGGAATTGTAAACGGGGCAATGCTTTATGATTCGAAGAAGCTTAAACCCCTATACCGCTTAAAGAAAGGCAAGCCCGGCAATTCTTTTGCCTTTGAGATCGCAGCCCAGATAGGGTTTCCCCCGGCAGTATTGAACAAGGCAAGGAACATCACCGGCCACAGCCAGCTTAATTTTGAGAAACAGATCCAGGACCTTGAAACCGAGAAGGATGAGATGAGCAGGAAATCAACGGAACTGAGGGTAGCCGATGACTTCCTGGCAGAACTCATCTCGAAATATGAGAAGCTGACGGGAACCCTGGAAAAATCAAAAAAAGACATCCTTGATACTGCCCGGACCGAAGCCCTGCAGATGGTCTCTGAAGCGAACAGGACCATTGAAAAAACGATCAAAGAGATAAAAGAAGCCCAGGCCGAGAAGGAACAGACCAAGACAGCAAGGTCTGGCATAAAGGAGCTGAAGGAGAAACTGGAAGAACAACAGGCGCCGCTGGTATGGCCTGAGCCGCCCCCGGAGGAAGTGGGAACAGGGAAAACCTCATCCGCAGTCAAACCCAAAACACAGTCTCCGCCTAAACCTCAAACAATTGAACCTTCAGGCCCTCCGCAAAGGCAGTATCAATCTTACCTTGACGACCTTCACCGTAAGTTGTATGATTTCCAGGTAACCCTCGACCTGCGCGGCAAACGTGTGGATGAAACAATATCCATGCTGCAAAAGTATATTGATGATGCAATCATGCTCTCCATTCCCGAGGTGAGGATCCTGCACGGCAAAGGGAACGGGGTCCTGCGGCAGGTTACAAGGGATTATCTGCGTTCTGTAAAGGAAATTAAAAGTGCAAAAGATGAACTTCTCGAAAGAGGGGGAAGCGGAATAACCGTTGTGATTTTCAAATAGGACCGGCATTTCACCCTTATTGTTCATTTAACAATTTTTAACGTTTTTCTTTTCACAATAGAAAATACCGCCACAAAACCCTAACATACTGTTTTAATTGTCTGAATTCCGGTTTTTTACAGGATGTGGCGGGAAGCCTCATTTTGGGTTAAAAACGATTATTGACATGGATTTATCAATTTCCGGATCAGACATCATTCTTTATTCATCTTCATAATCGTACTTTTGCCCCTCTGCGCCAAAAACCGAAATCATGAGTTTAAGAGCCAAGACCAATGAACTCAAAAGAAGGATGAATGAAGCCTTTCAGGGAGGCGGTGAACAAGCCCTTGAAAAGCAGAAAGCATCCGGAAAAATGACAGCCCGTGAACGTATCCTTGCTTTGCTGGATCCAAATTCATTTCATGAATATGATCTTTTTGTGAAGCATGCCGGACAGGACTTCGACATGGACAAAAAGTACCTGCCGGGTGACGGTGTTATTACCGGTACCGGTTCCATTAACGCCTGGCCTGTTTGCATTTTTGCCCAGGACTTCACAGTGGCAGGCGGTTCATTAGGATTTATGCATGCCAAGAAGATCACCAAGATCATGGATCATGCCATGAAGATGAAGGTGCCCCTGATCGGGATCAATGATTCGGGGGGGGCAAGGATACAGGAAGGTGTTAATTCGCTTGCCGGGTACGGGGAGATTTTCTACAGGAATACGCAGGCTTCGGGGGTGATACCCCAGATAAGCGTGATCCTGGGACCTTGTGCGGGAGGAGCTGTATATTCACCCGCCCTTACCGATTTTGTGTTTGTGGTGGACAAGATCTCTAAAATGTTCATTACCGGGCCCGAAGTCATCAAGACTGTCCTGGGAGAAGAAATCTCGATGGAAGATCTCGGGGGTGCAAAAGTGCATGCCGAGATAACCGGGAACGCCCATTTCTTTGCCGAAAGTGAGGATGAATGCTTCGATCAGATCAAAAGGCTGGTTAGTTTTATCCCCTGGAACAACGATAAAAAAGCCGAGCTTTTCCCAAAGAAAGCGCCCAAATCAAGACATTATAAAATTGAAAGCATCTTTCCCACCAACCCTATGACTCCATATGATGTGAGGGATGTTATCAAGGCTTTGGTCGATGACTCCGATTTTTTCGAGATCCATGAACACTGGGCTGCAAATATTGTAATAGGTTTTGCAAGGCTTGACGGCCAGACAATAGGGTTTGTGGCAAACCAGCCGATGGTCCTTGCCGGTGTGCTTGATGTGGATTCCAGCGATAAAGCTGCAAGGTTCATCCGTTACTGCGATGCATTTAACATACCCCTTGTCACCCTCGTTGACCTGCCGGGCTACCTTCCGGGTATTGACCAGGAGCATGCAGGGGTTATCCGCCACGGCGCAAAAGTACTCTATGCGTACAGTGAGGCAACAGTGCCCAAGCTTACGGTAATCCTGCGCAAAGCTTATGGCGGAGGGTATATCGCGATGTGCTCTCACCACCTTCGTGCTGATTTTGTCCTGGCCTGGCCCACAGCCGAAATTGCTGTCATGGGACCCGAAGGCGCTGCAAACATCATTTTCCGTTCCGAGATCAAGTCATCCGATAATCCCGATGAAACACGGAAGAAACTCATAGAAGAATACCGTCAGAAATTTGCAAATCCTTATGTTGCTGCTGCATACGGCTACGTTGACGCTGTTATAGAACCTTCGGAAACCAGGAGCTTCCTCATCCATTCCCTGACCCTGGCTCAAAATAAAACCGAGATCGCCCCTAAGAAAAAACACGGGGTTCCTCCATTCTGATTGTCCTTAAATTAGAACACCCTCTTATGGAAATAAGGTCAAAGAAGGTGAAACCCTGCTGGACCTCCAGGCAATGAAAATGAACAACCACCTGTTATCCCCTGTCAGTACAGTGGTTAAAAAGATCTATGTTAAACAGGGCGACAGGGTTTCCAAAAACCAACTGCTGGTTGAGCTTAAGTAAGCATCATTTCTTTTATCAGGCTTTCTATCTCTTCCCTCCCCTGGCGGGTTGTTGAGGAAGTTGTTATCATCTCGGGCACAAAGCGGGGAATAAAACGCTGTACCCCTTTCACATAATTTGACTGGAGGTTTCTTTGTTCGGCATTTGAGAGCTTGTCGGTTTTCGTGAAAAGTATTACAAATGGCCTGTTATTCCTGATCATCCAGCTCATGAATTCGGCATCCTGCTTCAGGGGCTCATGCCTTGCGTCGATCAGCACGAAAGTACACCTGAGTGCAGGGCTTTTCAGAATATATGTATTGATGATAGGTTCAAGCTTCGCTTTTTCGACTTTTGAAAGCTTCGCATACCCGTAACCCGGCAGGTCAACGATATAACACCGCATCTCCTCCTCAAGATAATGGTTGATCGTTCTCGTCTTTCCCGGGCTCGATGAGGTCTTTGCAAGATTTTTCCTGCCTGCGATCATATTGATCAGCGAAGATTTACCGACATTGGAACGGCCAATGAAGGCGAATTCGGGCAAACCGTTTGCCGGGCCGTCCTTAGGATTTACAATACTTGAAATGAATTTCAGGTTCATGTTTGCGGATGTGTGATTGCCGTTACTTTAGGATTGCATTTTTGGCAAGCCATAGACAGTTTGCTTTACCAGTTCTGCCCACTGAAGATCGGTTTGGGTTTTATCAAACGACTGCCAGGGGATCAAACTGCCTGTAATTATAGTAATTGTCTGGCCTTTCTGCTCCATCATTTCATGTTTTGCTCCCTGCGAAAGTTTCATCGATGATCCTTGAATTTTCGGTATTCTTGCCATGTTTGTTTATAGGGATGAACAGTGGCTGGAGTCCCGGGATATTCATCAGGAGGTCATTCACCGGGAAAACAATATCGGGCCTCACTTTCCCGATCTGGTTCATAAGTGCAAGCCCGTCGAGCCCCCCAAGGGGATGATTGGAGGCAATGATAAGCCTGCTGTCGGAAATAATCTCCCTCAGGCTGTCAAACGGGTTGACCGCCTTGATTCCAGCGATTTCGGTTTTCACTGTAACTCCGAATTCCCCAAGTATGGCTTCAACGAAAGGCAGTCCGAACTTATCCCTGTTACGGAAAATATATCCGTTTACCTCATCCTGGTGGATGATTCTCTTAACATACCTCATGAACCATCCGGGAATGAACTTAAGAAGACGGGGGTTCTTGGCCGCAAACAGGCCCTCAACATTGATCAGCTTTTCAGGTATGTCGGAAATTTGCTCGGTCATAATACAAAAATAGGAAATCGGATCATATACCCGGGTTTTTACCGAACACTGTTTCCCTGCTTTTATTACTTTTGTACAAGAGTCTTATCCTGCTATCATGGAAATGATTATTCCTCCTGTCGACAGGCACTTGCTTGATGCCGAACTGACCGAGTCCAAATTTGTCAGGAATACAAATAACGGACAGAACAAGATTTATATTTTCACCGCCCACGATTCCCCGAATCTCATGAAGGAGCTTGGAAGGCTCAGGGAGATCACTTTCAGGGATGCTGGTGGCGGGACAGGTAAAGCTATAGACATCGACGAATTTGATGTTATGGACGAACCCTTTCACCAGCTCATTGTATGGGATCCTGCCGATCATGAAATAGTGGGAGGATACCGGTTTATCCACGGGAGGGATATTCCCTGCCTTGCCAACGGCTGTTTAAGCTCCGCCACGGCTGAGCTTTTTGAATTTTCGCATAAGTTTATCCGTGATTACCTGCCGTATTCCATTGAACTGGGCCGCTCGTTCGTACAGCCTGAATATCAGCCTACGGTAAACCTCAGGAGAGGGATGTATTCGCTCGATAATCTCTGGGACGGACTCGGAGCGATGATCATTGAGAATCCGGATGTACGGTTTTTCTTCGGGAAGATGACCATGTATCCGCAGTATAATAAAAGCGCCCGCGACCTGGTGATCTATTTTCTTCAAAAGTTCTTTCCTGATAATGAGCATCTCCTGACTCCTAAGTTCCAATTGTTAACCGAGACTCCCCTGGAAGTCTTGCAAAACACTTTCAATGCCCCTTCCTTTGAAGAAAACTATAAAATTCTGACACATGAAGTGAGGCAGAACGGAGAATTCGTGCCCCCCCTGGTAAATGCTTATATGAACCTCAGTTCCACCATGCGTACATTCGGGACTTCCATAAATCATGGATTCGGTGATGTGGAAGAAACGGGGATTATGATTAAAATAGATGATATCTACCCGCGAAAAAAGGAAAGACATCTAAAAACCTATATTCAGAGGTTATCGTTCAGGGGGTTTCGCTGGACGCGGAAAAGAGAAAGGTCTTAACAGTATCCTGTCAGGCAGTTTTTGCCTTATTCGCCTTTTTCATCAGCTTGCTTTTAAGGTTGGCAGCCTTATTTTTATGGATTACTGACTTCTTTGCAAGTTTATCTATCTGGGAGATAACCTGTGGCAAATCCTTCTTAACTTCTTCTGTTTCCTCGGTTGCACGCAATTTTTTCACAGCATTACGCACCGTTCTGCCCTGGTAACGGTTCTGTGTTCTTTTTGTTTTAGTATTCCTGATGCGTTTTTCCGAACTTCTGTGATTGGCCATGGATTGAATTATTAATTTATCGTGCTTATTTTAAAAATCAGGGCGCAAAATTACAACATTTATTTGAAATAGGAAATAGCCGGCACACAATTTCCTGTAAATGAACCGGGCCGGCGACAAGCCGGCCCGGTTTTATGAATTTTTTTGCTTCTGCAGGCTTTTCCTCTTTAACTACCGGAGGAGCTGCCGGGGCCGGTTTGGTTTCCTTTTTCGGGGCCGGGTTGGTTTCCTTCTTAGGTGCCGGTTTCGTTTTCTTTTTCGGCGCCGGTTTGGATTCCTTCTTCGGCTTCTCTTTCACTGCCGGTTCAGCTTTTTTAACAGCAGCCTTGGCCGGCTTGGCCTTCTTGACCGTTTTTTTCACTGAAGGTTTGGCCTCTGCAGCCTTCAGAGGTGCAACC
>JAPLDN010000285.1 GCA_026391755.1 Bacteroidota bacterium | reverse complement strand
CCGCGATTACGATGTATTCGTTGACAAAGTCATGGAATTCAAAGTGGTGAAGATCAACCACGAATACAAGAACGTTGTGGTATCCCACAAGGCTCTGATCGAAGATGAACTGGAAGCACAGAAGGCTGAGATCATCAAGAAACTTGAAAAAGGACAGATCCTTGAGGGTACTGTTAAAAACATCACTTCATACGGAGTATTTATTGACCTCGGAGGCGTTGACGGACTTATTCATATTACTGACCTTAGCTGGGGCCGCATCAACCATCCTGAAGAAATCGTTAAACTCGACCAGAAGATCAAGGTAGTTATCCTTGATTTTGATGATAACAAAAAACGTATTGCACTTGGCCTCAAGCAGCTCACTCCTCATCCCTGGGATTCCCTCGACAAGGATCTCAAGGTCGGCGATAAGGTTAAAGGCCGCGTAGTGGTTATCGCCGATTACGGCGCATTCGTTGAAATCGCAGCCGGCGTTGAAAGCCTCATCCATGTTTCAGAAATGTCATGGTCACAGCATCTCCGCACTGCCCATGATTTCCTGAAAGTCGGACAGGAAGTGGAAGCTGTTATCCTCACTCTCGACCGCGAAGAGCGTAAGATGTCGATGGGTATCAAACAGCTCATTCCGGATCCCTGGAACAATATCAAGGAAAAATACCCCCTCAAATCGAAACATACGGCAATTGTCCGCAACTTTACCAACTTCGGCATTTTTGTTGAACTGGAAGAAGGCGTTGACGGGCTCATCCATATTTCGGACCTGAGCTGGTCGAAGAAGATCAAGCACCCGGCCGAATTTACCAAGATCGGAGAAAAGATCGATGTGATGGTTTTGGATGTTGATGTTGAAAACCGCAGGCTGAGCCTCGGCCACAAGCAGCTCGAAGAGAACCCCTGGGATGTGTTTGAAAGCGTATTCTCCGTTGGTTCTGTTCATAAAGGTACCATTGTCAGCATGAACGACAAAGGCGGCATAGTTGCCCTGCCTTATGGTGTTGAAGGTTTTGCACCGACGCGCCATCTGCATAAAGAAGATAACACTTCCGCAAGGGAGGAAGAGATCCTCGACTTCAAGGTGATCGAATTCTCGAAAGAGAATAAAAAGATCATCCTTTCACATACCAAGATCTATCAGGATGCCGCTTATGCCGAAAAGAACAAGGAAGCAAAGGCAGGACAGAAAAAGGAAAAGGATACCAAGAAGGCTGTTAAAAAGCTGAAGGATAACCTGGAGAAGACAACACTGGGTGATATTGAATCGCTGGCTAATCTTAAAGCAGACATGATGGCTGCTGAAGAGAAAGTCCGCGGCGCCAAAGCTGTTGAACCCCAGGCCGAACTTCCTTTCGATGAACCTAAAGCAGAAGAAGGAGAAACCGAAGAACCTAAGGCAGAATAAGCCTTATGATATTCTCAGTGACCATACTGGGAAGCAATTCTGCAATCCCGACTTTGCAACGTAACCCAAGCGCTCATTTGCTCAATGCAAATGAGCGCTTGTTTTTAATAGACTGTGCAGAAGGGACACAGCTCCAGCTCAGGCGTTATAAAATCCACTTTCAGAGAATTAAACATGTCCTTATCAGCCACCTGCATGGAGATCATTTTTACGGACTGATAGGATTTCTTACAAGCCTTCACTTGCTCGGCCGCAAGGAAGAGCTTCATCTCTATGCTAATCCGGACCTGCAGCAGATCATCGACATCCAGCTTGCAGCTTCAAAAACCAGCCTTATCTACCCGCTGATATTTCATCCTCTGGTGCCGGACCATAAGGAACTGATAATTGATTTGGAGCGTCTGAAGGTGTTCTCTTTCCCTCTGCTGCACAGCGTGCCTACAAACGGCTTCCTTTTTGTTGAACAACACGCCTCAACCCTCAGGATCCGTCCTGCAAGGTCTTATGCCTATTGCAGTGACACAGCGTATTCCGAAGACATCGTCCCGTATATTAAAGGAGTCGACCTGCTGTATCACGAAGCCACATTCCTGAATGAGATGGTAAAATCAGCCCATGAAAAATTTCACTGCACAGCCCGTGAAGCGGCAACAATAGCATCCAGGGCCAATGTGAAGAAGTTGCTTATCGGACATTTCTCGGCCAGGTACGACGACTTGCAACCTTTGCTGGATGAGGCTAAAGCAATATTCCCGTCAACCGAACTTGCAGAGGACGGAAAAAAGTTTGATATTTGTCGGTGAGATTACATTTGATTTTCCAAAAACCTTTTCCATGAAAAAAATCCTGCTCATTTCAATGTTAATGTTTATGGTAATAGCTACTTCAAGCGCCCAAACCACGACTATGTTATCCGATGCCAGCCTTAACCAGTCCGATAATCCTTTCTTTAATGAATGGAAGACCCCCTTCGGCGTTCCACCCTTTGACATAATAAGAAATGAACATTTTATCCCTGCATTTATGGCAGGAATTGAGCAGCATAATAAGGAGATAGAGGTTATCATTGCCAACCCGGCAACTCCTGATTTTGATAATACCATGGAAGCTCTTGATGCAAGCGGGAAATTCCTTGAGAAAGTCAGTTCTGTGTTTTTTGGCCTTAATGGCGCTAATACGAATCAGCAGATGCAGGAAATCGCAAAAAAGCTTTCCTCTATATTAAGCAAGCATAACGACGATATTAACTTGAATTCCAGGCTGTTTGATCGTGTAAAAATTATATACAATACACGGGAACAGGTAAAATACGACCCCGATCAGCTCAGGCTTATTGAAGAGACCTACAAAAACTTCGTGAGAGGAGGCGCCGGCCTTGATTCAACCGGAAAGATTAAGCTCAGGGAATTGAATAAGGAGATAAGCATGCTCCAGTTGACTTTCGGACAAAACCTTCTTGCAGAGAATAATTCATACAAACTTATTATCGATAACAAAGGAGATCTCTCGGGCCTGCCGGAAGATGTAATAACAACAGCCGCTCAGGCTGCCAATGCCGATACTGCGACTAAAGGCAAATGGGTATTTACACTGCAGAACCCAAGCATCATGCCATTCCTGCAGTTTTCCGATAAAAGGGAGCTGAGAGAGAAAATATTTACAGCCTATACCAACCGTTGCAACAATAATAACCCCAGGGATAATAAACAGATTATTGAAAAGCTTGTGAGAATGAGAGATCAGAAGGCGAAACTGATGGGCTATCCCAATTTTGCGGCTTATGTTCTGGATGATCGCATGGCTAAGACACCCGGGAATGTTTACGATCTGTTGAAGCAGGTATGGACACCTGCTCTTGCCATGGCAAAGAAAGAAAGAGATGATATGCAACAGATCATTAATAAAAGCGCCGACAAATTCGGAATGATGGGCTGGGATTGGCGTTATTACAGTGAAAAGGTAAGGAGAGCACGTTTCGATCTGGACGAGGAAACTGTTAAACCCTATTTCAAACTTGAAAATGTTCGTGAGGGTATTTTCTATGTTGCCGGTAAACTCTACGGAATCACTTTTAAAGAGGTTAAAGATGCCCCAACGTATTATAAAGGAGTTGATCTCTATGAATGCCGAGATAATGACGGCAGCCTCTTAGGTGTGGTTTACATGGATTTCCATCCCCGTGCAGGCAAGCGCGGAGGAGCCTGGTGTGGTAGCTACCGTTCCCAATCATATCAGGATGGGAAGCGCGTTCCTCCTGTAATGACTATTGTTTGTAATTTTTCGGCTCCCTCTGGCGATAAACCAGCACTCCTCACTGCCGATGAAGTTGAGACTTTCTTCCATGAATTCGGCCATAACCTCGCAGGGCTTTTCAGAAATGTAAGATACCAGGGCATTGGAGGAGTTCCCCGTGATTTTGTAGAACTGCCTTCCCAGATCAATGAACATTGGGCTTTTGAACCGGAAGTGCTTAATGTTTATGCCAGGCATTACCTTACAGGAGAAGTCATCCCGCAGACCCTGGTTGAAAAGATCGTTAAAAGCGGAAAATATGGCGAGGGGTTCAAAACTACAGAATACCTGGCAGCATGCTTCCTTGATATGGATTACCATACCTCAGCGGAAGTATATAAAAATCTGGATGTACTTAAGTTCGAGGCTGCTTCCATGGATAAGATCGGGCTTATAAAGCAGATCCCGCCCCGTTACAGATCAACCTACTTCCAGCATACTGGAGGGTATATGGCTGGATATTACAGTTACATATTGGCCGAGGTGCTTGATGCCGATGCGTTCCAGGCTTTCAAAGAAACAGGGAATATTTTCGATCAGGCAACTGCTAAAAAGTTCAGAACCGACATTCTTGAAAAGGGTGGTTCTAAAGATGCTATGGAAATGTATGTGGATTTCCGCGGTAAAAAACCCTCCATTGATCCACTCCTTGAAAACCGGGGACTGAAATAGGCATTTCGCCCTTATTATTTCTGACGGTTCATTTCTTTAACTCAATTTCTTTCGTATATTTGTTCGGAAGCGTGTTTGATTTCACGATGGTTTGCTGCATTCTATTCAATTAATGGAGAAATTTGCCGATGAATGATAAAGATCTTAAAATCCTTGCCATTGACGACAATCAGGATAACCTGACCACCCTGAAAGCTGTGATTGCCGATGCAATTCCAGGTACCAAGGTAATTACTGCTCTTGAAGGCCGTTCCGGTATCCTTCTCGCCCATTCAGAAAATCCTGATGTCATTCTCCTCGATATCGTAATGCCGGTAATTGACGGACTCTCCGTTTGCCGGAGCCTGAAGCAGGATGAACGTATCAGCCATATTCCGGTGATCATGCTTACGGCTTTAAAGACCGACCGGAAAACCAGGATCAAAGCCCTTGAAGCCGGTGCCGAGTCATTCCTTGCGAAACCCCTTGATGAGGTTGAATTGATAGCACAGGTGAAAGCCATGGCGAAAATCAAGGCTTCGGCCGACCTTCAAAGGATGGAAAAATCGCAACTCACTGCCCTGGTCACAGAACGAACACTTGAGATTCAAAAGGAACTGGACGAGCGCAGGAAAGCAGAGGATGAGCTGATAATCGCCAAAAACAGGGCTGAAGAAAGCGACCGTTTGAAATCAGCTTTTCTTGCTAATATGTCTCATGAAATAAGGACTCCGATGAATGGCATTATTGGCTTTTCGGAGCTTCTTAAAGAAACAGACCTGAGCCTGTCAGAAAGAGACAGGTATATAACTATCATAAACGATAATTGCCAGCAGCTGCTTCACATCATCAGTGACATCATTGATATTTCAAAAGTTGAGGCAGGCCTCGTGGAACCTGATAATATTGAGTTTAGTCTTAGCGAACTTATAGATTCATTAGCCTGGAATTATCAGCATAAAGCCTCCTCAAAAGGCCTTAAATTCACACATCACAAGGATCCTGAAAACATTGGTTCCATTATAGCAGATCAGACAAAGCTCAGGCAGATATTGGAGAACCTGCTTACAAACGCGTTCAAATTCACCCAGGAGGGTACAGTTGACTTCGGATACAGACTCAGGGATAAAAATATTGAGTTTTATGTTAAGGATACAGGAATCGGAATCTCTGATGAACACCGGAAGTCAATTTTTGACCGTTTCTACCAAGTTGAAAATGGCCTGGCCAGAAAATACGGAGGCACGGGTCTTGGGTTGTCTATCTCCAACGCTTTTGTGAAGAAACTTGGTGGGGAGATCCTGGTGGAATCAATTCCCGGCAAAGGATCCTGTTTCAGCTTTTCGCTGCCCTACGTCCATACCGGGAAAGTGAAAAGTATTGACCTCCCTGAAATGAGCGGAGTGTTTGATGTTACCGGGAAAACCATCCTGATCGTTGAGGATGAACCTGATAATTATGACCTTCTTAACATCATTTTGAGCAAGTTAAAGATTAACATCCTGCACGCATGGAATGGGAAGGAAGCAATGCAAATATTTAATGAACATGCCGAAATAGATCTTGTATTTATGGACTTTAAACTACCCGATATACCAGGCCAGGAAATAACCGGCAGAATGCTGAATTTACGTTCTGATTTGCCTGTAATTGCAACCACTGCATATGCAATGAGCGGCGACAGGGAAAAAGCCATCCAGGCCGGCTGTAAAAGTTACCTGGCAAAACCAATACGATCGGAAGAACTGATGGTCGCTATAAAGAATTACCTGAATTGATGGTCTGATCCTGAAAAATAGTAAAAGGAGAAACAGAATGTGCATAAAGACCATTATAGAGGTAATGAGCAGGGAACACAAGGCGGATATCTCCATGTATGAAGAATCCTTCCTTGAAAAATCCGTTGAAAAGAGGCTGAATTCTTTAAACATTAAAAGCGTTTCAGGCTTCTCTGAAATACTTGCCAGGGATGAAAACGAAGCAAGTATTTTTTTGAATTCGCTTACTATTTGTTATAGTGAGTTCTTCCGGAACCCGCTGACCTTTGCTTTGCTCGAACAGTTAGTTCTGCCCGGCCTGATTGAGGACAAGAAGGCAAACTCCGAGATCCGGATCTGGTCAGCCGCATGCGCTGCCGGCCAGGAGCCTTATTCAATCGCCATGTTACTCGACGATCTTATCCGCAGAAAGGGACAAAAAACAAGGTTCAGGATATTCGGGACCGATGTGTCGGAACAAGAGCTTGAACGGGCCAGGAAAGGAGTGTATGATCCGGATGATATTCAAAACGTCAGTACAGGTTTGGCAATGAAGTACTTTAAGCGGAAAGGTGACAAATATATTATTGAAGGAGAGATCAGGGAGCATGTATATTTTTCATTTCATGATCTGCTTGACCCTGATTATATCAGTCCGGCTTCAAGCATTTTCGGCGATTTTGACCTGGTTTGCTGCAGCAACCTGCTGTTCTATTATAATCCTGAGATCAGGCAGCAGATCCTGAGCAGGCTGTATCTTTCACTTTCACCGGGCGGATACTTTGTGACAGGCGAAGCGGAAAAAAACATTGTTCAAAAGCATAAGTTTATTCCGGTTACCTCTCTTTCCAATGTTTTCCGGAAAATAAAATAGTACTCCTGAAATTAATAAATGAAGGATAACACTATGAAAATAAAGAACCTGAAAATCGGAACCCAGCTGCAGCTTGGCGTTGGGCTGATCCTCTTTTTCGTTATACTACTCGGATTTGTCGCATGGTACCAGGCAGACACTTTATGGAAGCAAACGGACGGGTTGTATAACCACCCCCTCAAAGTCAGAAGGGAAATTTCGGAACTGACAACCGATGTGCTGAAAATGCACAGAAGCATGAAGGATATTGTTCAATCTACGGATCTGGCCAAAAGGGAACAAGAAATAGACAAGATAAACCGTTGGGAATCAGATTCCTTTATGCAGATCGACAGCCTGTTTAAAGATTACCTTGGCCCCCGTAAAGACATTATTGATATCAAAGACGCTCTTGTCAAATGGAAAGGGATCAGGGTATCAATCCTTAACTTTTTAAAGGAAAATAATGTCAGGCAAGCAGAAATTCAAACCACGCATGAAGGCCAGGGAGGGGCCCAGGTTGATTCGATCCTGAAAGAGATCGACGATGTCAGCCAGTTTGCTTTTAACAAAGGCAACGCATTTTATTTTAATGCAAAGGAAAGCAAGATCGAACTTGAACGCTTTCTCATCATTTTGATTATTACCATTCTCGTCATATCCTTAATAATCGTTTTTTCCCTTGTGAGAAGCTTGAGGGTTCCTTTGGATGAAATGATGAATGTTGCAGATGATTTCCGCGAAGGAGATTTAGACGCCCGAATGAAATATTCGTCAGGCAACGAACTCGGGGAACTTGCTGCGTCTTTTAACCGGCTGGCCGAGGCAAATATGAATGAAATCAGGTGCAGGGAACTCCTAAACCAGATATCTGACGTTATGCTCAGGGAAGATGAACTGCACTCATTCTGCTTAAATGTAATCAGTGTCATCATGAAATCTACAGGCTCTCAGCTTGGTGCAATTTACATGCTGAACGAAGGGAACACTTTATTTGAACCATTGGTGACAATCGGACTGAAGCATGATCTTGCAAGGCCTTTCTCGGCAGAGGTTTTTGAAGGGCAATTCGGGATATCGGTCGCCATCAAGCAGATCAACCACCTGAAGGAGATCCCGTCCGACACACCTTTGATCTTCCAGACCACGGCAGGTGATTTCCGGCCCAGGGAAATGATCAGTATTCCTATACTTTCAGGGAATGAGATAATTGTCATGGTGTCCCTTGCCAGCCTCAGCACTTATTCAAAAGAAGCCCTGCGTCTTGTCACTGATATTTATGCAACTCTTACAGCCCGCTTCAACGGGGTGCTGGCGCATCAGAAGATCCTCGAATTTTCGGAGAAACTGGAATCACAGAATCGCGAACTGGATGAAAGGGCTAAAGAACTTTCCATCCAGGGACAGGAACTTAGCGAGCAGAACCTGGAGCTTGAAATGCAGAAAGGCCAGCTTGACGAAGCCAGCAGGCTTAAGAGCACTTTCCTTTCAAATATGAGCCATGAGCTGAGAACTCCGTTGAATTCGGTCATCGCGCTTTCGGGAGTTCTGAGCCGCCGGCTTCAGAACAAAATACCGGTGGATGAATACAGCTATATAGAGATCATTGAAAGGAACGGCAGGAATCTCCTGGCCCTCATCAATGATGTTCTTGATCTTTCCCGCATAGAAGCAGGGCACGAAGATGTTATGGCAGCGAATTTTAATGTTTATGACCTTGCAGATGAAGTTATCGGAATGTTAAGCCAACAGGCCCAGGGCAAGAATATCGCCTTAGAAAACCTGATTGGCCATGGTCTTGCTGAGATCAGGTCAGATTACGTAAAATGCCGTCATATCATCCAGAACCTCCTTTCCAATGCAGTGAAATTTACAGAACAGGGACAGGTTGTGATAAAAGCGGAGCAGGTTGAGAATGAAATGATCATTACGGTTGCCGATACCGGCATTGGTATTCCGGAGGAGGAACTGCCTTTTATTTTTGACGAGTTCCGCCAGGTTGACGGAAGTTCATCAAAGAAATTCGGGGGGACCGGGCTTGGGCTTGCTATTGCAAAAAAGTACTCAAAGCTTCTTCACGGTGAGATCAGGGTTGAAAGCAAGCCGGGCGTGGGCTCCACTTTCATTCTGATACTTCCCATGAAGCTTAATCCCTATAAAACATCGGAAATTAGTGAAGAAACGCCGGTTTACAGGCGAAGCCCGAAACCTGCAGAATTCCATGCCTCGGATTCCGGTGCCGGTAAAACCCTCCTTCTTTTCGAAGACAGTGAAGCAGCTATTATCCAGATCACTGATATACTGACGGAACAATCCTATACGGTCCATGTCGCAAGGAACGGAACCGAAGCGCTTGAACAGATAAAACTCTTTAAGCCCGACGCTGTCATTCTCGACCTGATGATGCCCGAGGTTGATGGCTTTCAGGTTCTTAAAATGATCCGTGAAACACCTGAAACTTCAAGGATCCCGGTACTTATACTCACTGCCAAACACATTACAAAGGAAGAGCTGAGCTTCCTGAAAGGCAATCATATTTACCAGTTTATTCAGAAAGGGGATGTGGGCAGGATAGAGCTTCTCTCAACGGTAGATAATATGGTTAATCCCAAACCCGAAACGGTAAAACAAAAGAAGTCCGGCCATCGTATGGCTGAACGAAAGGGCAAACCGCTTATCCTGGTTGTCGAAGATAACCCTGATAATATGAAGACTGTGAAAGCCATTCTGAGCCCCGGGTACATCATTCTTGAAGCGTATGACGGTTCCGAGGGTGTGCAGCAGGCGCTGGCACATAAGCCCGACCTTATCCTTATGGATATGTCGCTTCCGGTCATGGATGGCTTTGAAGCCTTCGATGCGATAAGGAAGTCGGAAGAGCACAAACATATCCCTGTTATAGCCCTGACAGCAAGCGCAATGAAGGGCAGCCGTGAAGAGATCCTTGAATACGGCTTCGACGATTATATTTCAAAACCCATCGATGAGCCTATGTTCTGGCGTGTTTTGAACTATTACCTTGGAGGGCCGGACTGATTATACTTTCCTGCCTGAAAGCGCGTGGAACAGTACTTCTGCCGGATGATAAGCCTGCCTCCCTGTTCCGTCTTTTATCTGGTGCCTGCAGCTTGTACCCGGTGCAGCAATAATGACTGCGGATGAGGTTTTTCGTATTTCCGGGAACAATACCAGTTCTCCGACTTTCACAGACACTTCGTAATGTTCCTTTTCATAGCCAAAGGCACCGGCCATTCCGCAGCAGCCCGATTTAATCTCTTCAACAGAGTAATTGACGGGAAGCGACAGCATTTTTCGTGTAGCTTCGGTTGATGCCAGCGCTTTCTGGTGACAATGCCCGTGAAGCTTTATCGTTGCAGGCTCTGAAGTGAACTGTTCTGAAGTAATCCTCCCCGCTGAAACTTCCCTCATTATAAACTCATCATACATCAGGCAGTCGGTCGAAAGCTTTAAAGCCTGCTCCTTAAATCCCGGCCCTGAAAGGTAGGGATACTCATCCCTGAACCCAAGAATGGCCGAGGGTTCTATCCCAACCAGCGGTGTCTCCGGCGAAATCAGGTCATAGAAAATACCGATATTCTTCCGGGCAATTTTTTTTGCTTTCCTCAGAAGACCCTTTGAAAGGAAAGTGCGCCCGCTGAGGTCATGAGGTGCAATCAGGATCTCATACCCCAGCCGGTTGAATAGCAGGACCGTTTTAATGCCAGTCTCAACATCATTGTAATTGGTGAATTCATCCACGAAAAGGTAAAAGCTGCCATTCTTTTTCCTCAAACCGGCATTCAATGCAGAGAGGTTATTCCCCAGCCATCGTCTGAAAGTGGTTTTATACAGCAGG
>JAPLDN010000081.1 GCA_026391755.1 Bacteroidota bacterium | reverse complement strand
TCGGTGGTCCCTGTTCATCTTGATCTTTTCAATATTCTGTTGCTCAACCTGTTATCCATCACAGCCTGTTACCTGATGCTGATCATCCCTTCACTGATCATAACAAGGATCAGCCCGGTAAAAGCAATACGGTTTTCTTAAAAAATGTTAAAATCACTATGATAGGATAAGGAATCCGGGATGTCGGAAATACCTTCCCTGATTTTAATTACCTTTGCACCTTATTTAAAAATTCCCGCTATTGACTGAAATAACTCAGAAAATTAAGGAATTGGACGGCAAGCAGCTTTACCACTCTTTCCTTGCCGGCGCCCAAAGAATATTCGAGCAGCAGAAGTTGTTAAATAAGATCAATGTTTTTCCTGTTGCCGACGCTGATACCGGGACCAACCTGGCCTCAACCATGCGTTCAATCATGGATGCCATTATTCCTACTGATAATCTCAAGCAGACTGCTGTTGCAATGGCCGATGCCGCCCTCAGTGGTGCAAGAGGAAACTCGGGAATCATCTTTGCCCAGTTTCTGTATGGCTTCAGTAACGAACTAAGTTCTGATCAGACCCTCGACATTAAGTCTTTTGCCGAAAGTATGAAAAAGGCGGTTGCTTATGCTTATGATGCAATTGCCAACCCTGTGGAAGGAACTATCCTGACTGTAATAAAGGAGTGGGCAGAGCATCTCGACAAGATCAAGGACAGGATAGATGATTTTATCAAATTGCTTATTGAAGCATATAATAAGGCCCTGGAAGCTTTGGCTGGAACGACAAAAAAGCTCGAAGTACTTGCAAAAGCTCATGTTGTAGATGCAGGGGCTAAGGGTTTTGTTTATTTCCTGGAAGGCATTAAGGACTTCTTTACTATGGGTCAGCCCGAAACCGCCATTACAGCGCATGCCGATCAGTCGGCAGGTGAGGATGTTCAGGCGCAGCATGATGTAATCACGTTTCGCTTTTGTACCGAAGCCCTTATTAACGGGCAAAACCTGGATCTTAAAAAGATCCGGGGCTTCCTCGAACATTCAGGTGATTCCCTGGTGGTTGCCGGTTCAAAGAGTAAGATGAGGGTTCATATTCATACCGATCATCCCATAGAAGTCATGTCGCAGCTTCACAGGTATGGTGAGATCACTTATCAGAAGGTCGATGATATGATCTTTCAGAACAATATCCTGCTGGAACGCAAATCAGATGTTGCCTTAATGACCGATTCGACCTGCGACCTGCCGAGGGAACTCACCGATCGTTACCAGATCCATGTTGTTCCGCTGAACCTTCACTTCGGGGAAACCTATTTTCTTGACCGCCTTACCATCAATCCTGAAAAGTTCTACCAGCAGCTGGAAGAATCAGAAATAAGTCCTTCAACCTCCCAGCCTTCGGCTAAGGACTTCCAGAATAAATTTGAGTACCTGAGTACGCAGTATAAAAACATTCTGGGAATTCATCTTTCAAGCGGGCTCAGCGGTACCTTCGGTAATGCCGAAATAGCAGGGAAGGAAGTTGCCTGCCGTACGGGTAAATCCATCGAGGTGATTGATTCCAGGTTGCTTACAGGAGCGCTGGGCCTGATTTTAATTCGTGCTGCCAGGGCTCTTGAAGAGGGAATGTCAGAATTTGAACTTTCGGCCAGGATAAAGGAATGGATCCCTAAGTGTGGAATCAGGGTGAGTGTTCAAACCCTCAAATATATAATCCGTACAGGCAGGGTAAGCCCGATGAAAAGTTTTATCGCCCGAATGCTGGATCTGAAGCCCATTATTGCACTGGATGAGAATGGCAAGGCTGTGTTATCCGGCAAATCGTTTACCGAAAAAGCCTGTCTTAGCAAAGTTGTCCGCGATATAGAACGGGTGCTACGTAAAAACAAGATCTGGGAATACGCTATAACACATGCGTCAAACCCCAAAGCAGCCAATTCCCTGGCCTCGGAGATGGAAAGGATTACAGGCAAGAAACCTCTCTACCTGGATCATGCCTCACCCGTGCTTGTTGCACATACCGGCCCGGGGATAGTATGTGTCTCCTACTTGCTGGAATAATTTTTCTATCTTTGGTTCAGCTTAATTCCTATCTATGCCTGAAGGTATGTTTACAGAAATCGCTCTGCTGATATTGATTTACATGTCCCTTGTTTTTGTGCTCGCACAGATTGCCAAAGACAATTCCATCGTTGACATCTTCTGGGGCCTGGGTTTTATCCTCATTGCAATATATTCCTTCATTCAGGATACGGAACCTGACCTTCGCAAGTGGATTGTCACTTTCCTTGTCGCTTTATGGGGAATCAGGCTGTCGGTGCATGTTTTTCTAAGGAACAGGGGCAGGGGAGAGGACTTCAGGTACAGGCAATGGAGGGAAACATGGAAATTTTTCATCCCGAGAAGCTATGTCCAGATCTTTTTATTGCAGGGCTTTTTCATGTTCATCATAGCCTCGCCGGTATATTATATAAATTTCTATTCTAAAGAACCACTTGGGTTCTGGGATACCTTCGGACTGGTTTTATTTGGTCTTGGGTTTTTGTTCGAAGCGGTAGCCGATTACCAGCTGATGAACTTTAAAAAGAAACCCGAAAACCAGGGAAAGATAATTACTTCGGGCCTTTGGGAAATGAGCCGCCACCCGAATTATTTCGGGGAAGCACTGGTTTGGTGGGGCTTTGGTTGTTACGCGATGAACCTACCTAACGGCTGGATGACACTTATAAGTCCTGTGATAATCACTCTCCTGCTGCGCTTTGTTTCAGGGGTCCCCATGCTTGAAAGAAAATACCAGGGCCGGCCCGACTGGGAAGAATACAAGAAGAAAACCGCGGCCTTTGTCCCCTTTGTCAAATTCCTATAACACTTCATATGCTGAACAAATCACTGCTGCATCCCGAAAGTATCGTTGTTGTCGGAGGTTCTAATGACACGCATAAACCCGGCGGGGCCATACTGAGGAACCTGATTGAAGGCAGGTTCAAGGGCCGGCTTTATGTTACTAACCTTAAGGAATCAGAGGTCCAGGGGATCAGTTGTTACCAGGATGCTTCACAGCTGCCCGATGTGGACCTGGCCATACTTGCCATTGCAGCCAAGTACATTCCTGAGACTGTCGGGTTGCTGGCCTTTCAGAAAAACACAAGGGCGTTCATTGTGCTTTCAGCCGGTTTCAGTGAGGAAAGCCATGAAGGTAAAGAACTTGAGGATAAGCTGGTTTCTATTGTAAACCATGTTAAAGGCACTTTAATCGGGCCGAATTGTATCGGGGTTCTTACGCCTGATTACACCGGGGTGTTCACAAAACCTATCCCCAAACTGGATCCTAAAGGCTGCGACTTTATTTCGGGTTCAGGAGCCACAGCCTGTTTCATCATGGAAGCCGGCATACCTAACGGGCTTACCTTTGCAAACGTCTTTTCGGTTGGTAACAGCGCCCAGGTTGGCGCGGAGGAGATACTTGCCTTTCTTGACGAAAGTTTTGATCCGGAGAAGAGCTCGAGGGTAAAACTGCTTTACCTTGAAAATATCTCGAAACCGGAAATGCTTTTAAAGCATGCTTCATCACTGATCCGGAAAGGTTGCCGCATTGCCGCTGTCAAAGCCGGGTCTTCGGAAGCCGGGAGCAGGGCTGCATCATCGCATACCGGCGCCCTTGCAAGCCCGGATGTGGCGGTGGATGCCTTATTTCGCAAAGCCGGCATAGTTCGCTGTTACGGGCGCGAGGACCTGATAAGCGTCGCTTCGGTTTTCATGTATCCCGAATTGCAGGGGAAAAATATAGCAGTTATCACCCATGCAGGCGGTCCTGCCGTAATGCTTACCGATGCTTTATCGAACAACGGCCTGTCGGTTCCGCGTCTTGAAGATAATACAGCAAAAGAACTGCTGGCACAGCTTTACCCGGGTTCATCCGTTGCCAATCCCATCGATTTCCTGGCTACGGGAACTGCAGAACAACTTGGGACCATCATTGATTATTGTGATAAAAAATTCAAGGAAATTGACGGCATTGCAGTGATCTTCGGAACACCCGGTCTTACTGAAGTATTCGATGTTTACAATGTCATCGATGAAAAAATGATGACATCCAGGAAGCCGATCTTCCCCATTCTTCCTTCCGTTATGACAGCCAGGGCGGAAATCACAGAATTTATTAAAAAAGGGAAGACATTTTTCCCCGATGAGGTGACCTTCGGAAAAGCACTCTCAAGGGTCTTTTATACCCCGAGGCCTGCTCCCTCCGACCCGGAACTTCCGCCGGTGAGAACCGATGTGATCCGTAACATCATAGATGCAGCGGCCGATGGTTACCTGCCTCCTGCAGCGATCCAGACCCTCATGGATGCCTGCGGCATACCCCGGGCAGGTGAAGCTGTTGTAACAAGCAGGGAAGACGCTGCTAAAGCTGCGGCCAGGCTTGGGTTCCCTGTCGTAATGAAAGTTGTCGGACCGGTCCACAAATCCGATGTGGGAGGTGTGGTGCTCAATATTAAGGACCAGGCAACTGTGATGAATCAATTTGACAGAATGATTAATGTCAGGGACACCACTGCAGTGCTTGTCCAGCCAATGCTTTCAGGCACAGAGCTGTTTGCAGGGGCAAAATATGAACCTAAATTCGGGCATATGATACTTTGCGGGATGGGCGGCATCTTTATTGAAGTGCTCAAAGATGTATCGGCCGGCCTTTCCCCCTTGTCAAAGGACTCTCCCCTTTGCTTCTTTGCACTCTGCGCTTTATATTAACAAGTATCCCGGCAATATTCTTTGTAAAAAAACCAAACATCCCTTTTAAGATGATTTTCCTGTATGGGATCGTCTTATTTGCCCTGCAGGGCAGGAGCCTGTTTTGTATAATCTATCTCCGACCCAAGTGCACTGTGAGGGATCAGGAATACAAGCAGGAATACAATACCCGCTATCACAGGCCATGACCTGTTACCGGGTTTGCGGTACTGCACCACCAGTGCAATGATCCAAAAGACCAGCCCCACAAATGTTTTGTTGTCGGTAAGGTCATGCCCGATTGGCCAACCGGTCCAGAAAGCATCAAAAGCGTATTTCTGGACGATGGGGCCCAGGATGAGTCCGCCTGCGAAGAAAAAGATCACCGTAAGCCAGATGTAACGCAATACGAATTTTCCTTTGAAAATAGCCTGAAGACAGGTCACGGTCGACAGCAGCATGGCGCCGAAGATTGCGATGATATGTAAAATCAGGACAAGCATAGGAACACTGCCTTTGAACCTCATGACCACTTCATGGTCATCGTTCAGGGGATAGCTCTGGCTGTTTTTCAGGAGGGCAATCTTGTATGAAACCTTGCCTGCCGCCGGCTGCATCGGTATCATGGATACCAGGTCCTCGCCCTGGCGGATCATGGGGACAGATGTCCACTCATCATTGCTTTTATACCTTTTATAAGTAAAAGTCCCGTGAACCGAGGTGTCTTTAACAGTAATTTTTACCGGCAGGTCCTGCCCGCACTCACCCGAACGCGGAAGTGTGTATTTGATCAGGCCCGACTCAAGCTGCAGCTTACTCCGGATCGGATATGTTGGCCCTGTCATTCTCTGATAACTGGCGAGGCCTGCCGTGAAAAGAAAGGCAAACAGCCAGATCAAAACGGTTTGGTATTTTTTCATCTTCGGTTTTGGTTTCTTGGTTTGCCTGCAAAGTTAATTATTTGACTCCATACTTTTCAAAGAGATCATATGCAGCTTGCTGAATATTTGTGCGGATGTTCATATCCCTGAGTTTCTGGTTTGCAGCCGAAGGGCAAACACGGTTGGAGAGAAA
>JAPLDN010000424.1 GCA_026391755.1 Bacteroidota bacterium | reverse complement strand
ACAGGTTCCTGGCCCGCTACGACTCTGCCGTTTCCTTTGTCGACACGACCACGCATTACCGTTACTATACAACATCCTATCCTGTTACAAACTATACCAGTAACATACTTGAAACAGATATATCGGGGACCGGAGGGAGATATGGGGAAGTGGTTTTTCAGAACCAGAATTACAGGATGTATATAAGGGACCTGGTAAAGCCGAAATTCCTGGAACCCCAAACCCTGTCGCCTGCATTTTTCAGGATCAAACCTGGCGTTAAACCACCTGAACCCCAGGTCAAACCCAGTCTTGACGATACAATTGCGAAGATGCTTCAGAAGATAGCGCCGGCCGCACCTTCCCATTCGAGGTTTTCCACTGTGAAAGTCAAGGCGTCTCCTGCTGCGAAATTCACTGATACCGACACGGTAAGTATGCAGGAGCTCAGGCTGATTGCCCTCGCCATGTCCGATACTTCGAAAAAAGGAGTATTCGGGAAGCAGGCAGGTATAAAGAAAGACACGCTCAACAAATATAAATACGCGAAGCAGCTCAATTACAATGTGGAATATTCCATCGACCAGATGGTGACCCAGATTGATTTTACATACCTGAACTGGGCGTACCAGCCATTTTCGAATTCAAGTTCTCCTATCTATATAAACCCGGGCTTCAATGCCCTGTTCATGGTGGGTGTGACCGATCTCATGGAAGACCACCGGATCACGGGAGGGGTGAGGTTGAATTTCAACCTGGTCAATAACGAATACATGCTCAGTTATTCCATATTTAAAAAGCGCCTCGACCACCAGATCATTTTTCACAGGCAATCGGTTGAAGAAGCTGCCGATTATTCCATCATCCGCCACCGTATCAATGAGCTGTATTATGTGCTCACCTATCCGTTTAACCCGGTCCTGAACATCAAAGGTACTGTCACCGCAAGGTATGACCGGGCCGTGTACCTTTCGACCGATCCTATCAATCTGGCCAGTCCCGATGTGAACCGGCTCTGGATAAGCCTGAAAGCCGAGCTCACCTATGATAACACAAGAAGCCTTGGATTGAACCTGTACCAGGGTACCAGGTATAAGGTTTTCGGGGAGGCCTACCAGCTTGCCCTTGACAAAAGCATCCAGTGTTATGTGCTGGGATTCGACTTCCGCAATTATCAAAAGGTGCACAGGACCCTGATCTGGGCTAACCGTTTCGCTGCCAGTACCTCTTTCGGGAGCGGAAAACTTGTGTACTACCTGGGCGGCGTGGATAACTGGCTGTTCCCCCAATTCAATGTTAATACACCGGTGGCCCAGGACCAGAATTACGTGTTTCAGACCCTGGGGACCAATATGAGGGGATTTGACCAGAATATTCGAAATGGCAACAGTTTCTTTGTGTTTAATTCGGAACTAAGAATGCCTGTGTTCAGGTATTTCTTTAACCGGCCTATACGTTCCGACTTCCTGAACAACTTCCAGGTAGTGGCATTTGGCGATATAGGTACCGCATGGACCGGGACTTCCCCCTGGTCGTCCGACAACCAGCTTTTTACCCGGTATATCTACCGCAAACCATTGTTCGTCAAGGTGGAATCAGTCAAGGATCCAGTTGTCGAAGGATTTGGATTCGGTCTCCGTTCGAGGTTGCTGGGTTATTTTTTAAGGGGTGACCTTGCCTGGGGTGTGGAAGACGGCAGGGTGCTTAAACCCGTATTTTATTTTTCACTAAGCCTCGACTTCTGATGAAACAAGCTATTGAAAACCGGGTACTGGATTTTATACGCGAGCATCACATCTTTACACTTGCTGTGAGCCGGGAAAACAGGCCCTGGTGCGCCACCTGCTATTATGTGTACCTCGAAGACCTTAAGCTGTTTGTCTTTACATCTGATCATGATACTAAACACATAGCCGATGTGGTAGAATCAGGCAATTATTATGCCGCGGGAGCGATAGCCCTGGAAACTAGAATGACAGGGAAGATCAGGGGCTTGCAATTTGCCGGTTTGATGAGAGAGCTTGAAGGGAATGAATTGAAAACAGGGAAGAATGCATACCTCAGGGCTTTCCCTGTCGCGCGGCTCGCCAAACTTCATTTGTGGGGTCTTGAACCTGAAATCATGAAAATGACAGATAACCGCCTGGGTTTTGGTAAAAAATTGATATGGCGTCGCAATGATCTATAAATCAGCATTTTAAGAATTATTAAATGCTAATTGGGTTGCTTTCAATCATTTAACATCATCCACCCTTTTTCTGTTAATAACTATATTGGCTCACCCTCGTACTTCGTTGTATATTGCCCCTTCGAAAAAGCGCCCGCATAAAGAGGTTATCTTCCAGAGGGACAATTTATTATAAAAAATAGTATAAACATTTAAACCTGTTTGAGCATGGAAATCACCCCCATCATCAAATCAGAGCAGGATCAGAAATCTTCGCACTATACCGAGGTATTGGCAAAACGCATTCGTCCTAAAGTTTCTGCTGATGATTTGGAGATGAAAAATAAAACAGAGGAAAAGAAAAAGGAGGAGTCGGAGGTGAAAAAGTCAGACCATCCTAGAAAATATTCTCATAGCGAGGCCATAGAGAAATCGACAGTCTATTTTCATGGCGACAGCCTTGCCGCGAATGTCTGGGTCAACAAATATGCGTTAAAGAATTCCGACAGTCAGCTTTTAGAGCTTACCCCGGATGATATGCACTGGCGTATTGCACGTGAGATTGCAAGGATAGAAAAAAAATATCCCAATCCCATGGGTGAGGAAGAAATCTTCGAGCTCATCAGGGATTTCAGGTACATCATACCCCAGGGAAGCCCAATGGCGGGTATCGGGAATAATTTCCAGATCGGGTCCCTTTCAAATTGTTTCGTGATTGGGAATGAAGGAGACAGCGACAGCTATGGCGGCATTATGAAAGTCGATGAGGAGCAGGTTCAGCTGATGAAGCGCAGGGGAGGAGTGGGGCATGATTTGTCACACATCCGCCCTAAAAATTCAATAGTGAAAAACTCCGCTCTGACTTCCACCGGGATTGTGCCTTTCATGGAGCGTTATTCCAACTCTACACGGGAAGTCGCCCAGGAAGGAAGGCGGGGCGCTTTGATGCTTAGTATTTCCATCAAACATCCCGATGCCGAACATTTTATTGATGCCAAGCTGGAAGCGGGGAAAGTTACAGGAGCAAACATTTCGGTGAAGATCACCGATGATTTCATGAAAGCCGTGATTGAAGACGGCGAGTTTACACAGCAGTTCCCCGTTGAATCGAAGAACCCCAAGGTGGTGCGTAAAATCCGTGCCATGGACCTCTGGAGCAAGATTGTACATAACGCATGGAAATCGGCCGAGCCGGGTATATTATTCTGGGATACTATTATCAGGGAATCCATTCCCGACTGTTATGCCGACCTGTACATACGACAGCTGCCGCCTGCTCGCCATCAACCTGTATAATTATGTTGACAAGCCTTTCACCTCTGATGCCAGCTTTAATTCGGAACTGTTCATCAACCATGTTCACAAGGCACAGAGGATAATGGACGACATTATCGACCTGGAACTTGAAAAGGTGGACCGCATTCTCGATAAAATTGACGCTGACCCTGAGGCTGAGGATATCAAAGCCAGGGAACGCACCATGTGGCTTAATATCAAGAAAAAAGCAATCCAGGGCCGCAGGACCGGTTTCGGCATCACCGCCGAAGGCGATATGCTCGCTGCACTCGGAACCCGTTATGGCTCCGACGAAGCAACCGATTTTTCGGTAGAGGTGCACCAGCTCCTGGCAATTGAAACTTACCGCTCATCGGTTACCATGGCCAGGGAACGCGGGCCTTTCCCGATTTACGATACCGAACGTGAAAGAAATAACCCTTTTATTGTCAGGCTAAAAGAATCGGCTCCCGATGTTTACGAGGATATGACTGAATACGGCCGCCGCAATGTAGCTATGCTTACAATAGCCCCTACCGGCTCGGTGAGTATACTTACCCAGACCACTTCGGGACTGGAACCGGTGTTTGCCGTTTCCTACAAACGCCGCCGCAAGGTAAACCCAAACGACAAAAATGTTAAGATCACGTTTAAGGATGAGGTAGGCGATACCTGGGAAGAATACAATGTATTCCATCATAAATTCGTAACCTGGCTGGAGATCAACGGCTACAATGTTGACGAGGTTTCACGTATGGAAGAGAAGGACCTGAAGGAAATGATCAGGAAATCTCCTTTCTTCCGTGCCACGGCCAATGACGTGGACTGGGTTGCAAAGGTCAAGATGCAGGGCGCTGTCCAGAAATGGGTCGATCATTCCATCAGCGTAACTGTGAATGTTCCTACCGATACCAAGGAGGAAATGATCGGAAGTATTTACGAGACTGCCTGGAAAGCCGGCTGCAAGGGCATGACGGTGTACCGTGACGGATCCCGTTCGGGTGTTCTCGTGAATAACGAATCCAAAGAAAAGAAAGAAGAAATCACCGATTTCCAGGAAACCAAAGCGCCTCACAGGCCCGAACGCCTCGAAGCCGATATCGTGCGTTTCCAGAATGAATATGAAAAGTGGATCGCCGTAGTGGGATTGTATAACGGCCGTCCTTACGAAGTGTTTACCGGCCATGCCGAGGACTTCTGGATCCCGCAGTGGGTGCAGAAAGGATGGATCGTCAAGACCCGTCCCGACGGGATGACGTCAAGGTACGATTTCCAGTTCGAGGACAGGCAGGGCTACAAGATCACTATTGAAGCGCTTTCCCGTTCATTCAATAAGGAATACTGGAATTACGCCAAACTGATATCCGGCATCCTGCGCCACGGTATGCCCCTTCCTTTTGTGGTCAATATCATCTCCAAACTTCACTTCGAAGTGGATTCCATCAATACCTGGAAGAACGGTGTTGAAAGGGCGCTTAAGAAGTTTATCCCCGACGGCACCCATGCTGTTGCCGGAGCTTGTCCCAAGTGTAGCGACACCAACGGACTGGTATACCAGGAAGGATGCCTTGTATGCAAGAGCTGCGGGTATTCGAAGTGCTGGTAAACCGTGAA
>JAPLDN010000433.1 GCA_026391755.1 Bacteroidota bacterium | reverse complement strand
ACCACCAACCTTACCGGTGCCACGGCAACCGCAATCCTTCAACAAATTGCAGGCAACATGAATGCCAGGGGGTATGTAAAGGCCGCTTCAGGCACTAAAGCCGACCTGGGCATCGATGTGGTGTATTTCCAGAACACCTATGTGTACACTTATACTTATGACTACTGGGGATATTATTATCCGTATTATCCTTACTATCCGTATTATCCGACGTATTATACCTCCTATACCGCAGGAATGTGCATGATCGAGATGCAGGATCTGAAGAACTACAATCCGACGACTCAAAAGTTGTATATCAGGTGGACCGCTTTTATCAGGGGACTTCTCACGGGGACCCATACGACTTCGGAGATCACGGGCAGTGTTGACCAGGCTTTCACCCAGACTCCTTCAATTAAGACAAGCTTATAATAACCATGAAAATTGTACATGCTATGAAAAAAATATTTTTAATACTCATGATAGGCTTGCTTTTTGCAGGAGCTGTCAATGCACAGGATGAAGGATCAAAATCAAGTCTCGGCTACAAACCCAAATCCTATTACTCCTTCGGTTGGAACACCCTCTGGAGCGTAGGCGACTTTAACAAATGGATTGGCAACGGCAGCCCGGCCGGGTTCAACATCGGCGGACGCTATTTTATTCCCGGAACTAATTTTGCCGCCGGTTTCAATATCCAGTGGCAGAGGGTGTGGCAGGATTATCCCCAGCAAACCTTCTACGGCGACAACGGGATAGCTCTTACAGCCATGAATTACCGGTTTACATGGATGGTGCCTTTCCAGGCGGCCATTGATTACTATTTCATCCCTTCCAAGTTGATCTCTCCCTATATCAGCCTGGGCATAGGAGGCGATTACATGGAGCATCACCTGCTCATCCAGGAATATGATATCTACAAGACTTACTGGGATTTCTCACTTACTCCCGAAATCGGGGCGCTCATCAAGTTCGGGGCCTTCAGTAATTTCGGAGCCCAGGTGGCTTTCAATTACAAATGGACCACGAATAAAATTGATTTCTCAAACGGCACCACCTTGAAAAACCTGCAGATGATCCAGCTCAGGATAGGGCTTTGCTATATATTGAGGTAAGTTTTTTGGAAATTCTTCAAAGCGCTTCCGATGCAATTATTTGGAGGCGCTTTTCTTTTAATTTCCGTAAAATGCATCTTTAAAAGGTCACATTACAAACAGAATCTTAAGTGAACATTTTACTAATAAGCCCGGGAACAACCGAAGATATTGACGGAAAGATCACCCGGGAAATCCCCTACCTGTATGCCAAAACCCTGTTTGCCCCTCATGCGGTGGCGGCGGTCGCCGCATTGACTCCGCCTGAATACCATGTTGATATTCATGATGAATATGCCAGGGGACCTGCCGATCCCGTGATCCGAAATAACATATATGATATTATCGGCATTTCAATCACCTCAAATCAGCTTAAACGTTCACTCTATCTTGCCGGCCTTGCAAAAAAAAGCAATCCCGATGCACTTGTCGTCGTAGGTGGAATCGGCGTTGAACATCTCGTTTCCAAAAATCCCGAAGATATAGATGTGGTTTTTCACGGAGAGGCCGAAGAAACCTGGCCGGTATTTCTTGAAGATCTCAAGGCAGGGAAATGGCTTCCTGTTTACAAGCATCATTCAAAACCCGACATGACCAGGACCCCTGCTCCCAGATGGGAATTAATGAAGGAAGATCTTTCTTCCTATAC
>JAPLDN010000134.1 GCA_026391755.1 Bacteroidota bacterium | reverse complement strand
CCCGGGTATATTCTTCGATGATCTGCTGGAGGAAAGAACGGTTGAAAAGCAGCTGTGTTTTTTTCATCCCATGCTCCCTGAGCTGTTTAGGGACCAGGTGCCTGATTGCAATTTCCTGCTTTTCTTCAAGAAGGTAACCTGGAAGTTCAATCACCTCCATCCTGTCGCGGAGAGCAGGATGAACTGTATTCAGTGTATTCGCAGTTGCAACAAACATGATCCTGCTCAGGTCGTATTCCACTTCCAGGAAATTATCGTAAAAAGTGCTGTTTTGTTCAGGGTCGAGGATTTCCAGCAAGGCAGCCTGGGGATCTCCACTGAAATTCATTCCTGCCACTTTGTCAATTTCATCCAGGACAAAAACCGGATTCGAGGATTTTGTTTTTTTTATGCTCTGAATGATCCTGCCAGGCATAGCGCCTATATATGTTTTGCGATGCCCACGGAGTTCCGATTCATCCCTGAGCCCTCCCAGTGACATCCTGATATATTTCCTGCCAAGCGCCCTTGCAACAGACTTTCCAAGAGAAGTCTTACCCACTCCCGGGGGGCCGACAAGGCATAGTATCGGTGACTTAAGGTCCTTCTTTAACTTTATAATCGCAAGAAACTCTATTATCCTTTCCTTAACCTTTTCCAGTCCGAAATGATCCTCGTTCAGAACCTGCATGGCATGGTCCAGATCAAGATTATCATCGGTATAGTCGTTCCACGGCAACTGAACCAGGGTTTCGATATAATTGACCTGGATAGAGTATTCAGCTGCCGCAGGATGCATTCTCTGGAGCTTGGTTATTTCCTTTTCAAAAACTTCTGCAACCTCCCTGGGCCATTTTTTATCTTTGGCCTGCTCACGTAAATTACTTATTTCCTGGGCATTCGGACTACCGCCAAGCTCTTCCTGTATTGTCTTAAGCTGCATATTAAGCAGGTAATCCCTTTGCTGCTTATCGAGGTCGGTTTTAACTTTATTCTGTATCTGTTGTTTTAGTTCAGTGACCTGCAATTCTTTTGTAAGGAACCCCAGCACGAGATGTGCACGCTCGGAAAGCTCAACCGTTTCAAGAAGTTTCTGTTTCTCCGAAACATCGATATTGAGATTTGAAGAAATAAAATGCACAAGGAATGAAGAGCTTTCAATATTCTTAATTGCAAAAGCCGCCTCCGATGGGATATTGGGTGATTTGCTCACGATCTGGGTGGCAAGATCCTTTATGGAAGCCATCAGCGCCTGAAATTCCTTGTCGTCTTTATTTACCTCTTGAATAACGTCAAAAGGGGCTACCGTTGCTTTTATATACGGTTCGGTCTGAATGAGAGTATTCATGCGGAACCTCCGCTTTCCCTGGATGATTGCAGTAGTTGTTCCATCAGGCATCTGAAGGAGCTTTATTATATAGGCCACAGTTCCGACAGTATTCAGGTCAGAAAATTCAGGATCCTCAATAGTTGCGTCCCTTTGTCCGACAACACCAATAATCCTGCCCGATTTGTAATATTCACGGATCAGACGGATCGATTTATCCCTTCCGACTGTTATGGGGATTACAACTCCGGGAAAGAGGACTGTATTACGCAGGGGCAGTATAGGGAGCTCTTCGGGTACATCCTCATTATTCATCAGCTCTTCATCTTCAGATGACAGCAAGGGAATAAACTCCGTTTCAGGGTCAAGCATATCAGACATTTCAAGAAAAATAGTTTCAGGTTTTCTTTCCATAATAAAATATTATACCCGGTCATGATACCGGGTAAAAGCAAATGTCAAATTACGTGCCAGAAATCGGCTGACTATAAGTATTTGTTTTTGAGTGTGAGGTTGTAAACACTTGTAAGCAATTCTTTTTCCACTTCATCGAGTGATTTCTCCCGTCTGGCATATACCAGTTCGGCAACTTCTATTGCTCTTTTCAGGTCATAATTTGTATGACCCGCAGTGCCTCCCCATGTGAAGGATGGGATAAAATTTCTCTGGAACCCGGATCCGAAAATATTGGCATTGACGCCGACTACTGTACCTGTGTTAAACATTGTATTTATCCCGCATTTGGAATGGTCGGCCATGATCAGTCCGCAGAATTGCTGGCTGGTACTTACAAAGGTCTGTTTCCCGTAACTCCAGATCCTTACTGTATCATATGTATTTTTCAGGTTTGAAGTATTGGTATCAGCTCCAAGGTTACACCATTCCGCAATTACTGAGTGGCCCAGGAACCCGTCATGAGCTTTGTTTGAATAACCAAACAGTACCGAATTGTTGATCTCCCCTCCCACTCTTGAATAAGGCCCAACCGTGGTAGGGCCGTAAATTTTGGCAGCCATTTTTACCTGGGCACCTTCACAGAGGGCAAAAGGCCCGCGGATGATAGCCCCTTCCATGATTTCCGAATCCCTGCCTATATAGATAGGTCCGGCCTTTGTATTCAGAATAGCACATTCCACTTTAGCACCTTTTTCAACAAACACCTTCCCGTCACCAATCACGGTATTTGTCGGACTCAGCTTCTGCGATCTCCTGTCCTTTGTTATAAGTTCAAAGTCCTCAAGAATCGCTATCCCGTTTTTTGAAAATACTTCCCAGGTGTGCCCTATCCTGACTGGCTGATTCACAATGCTGATCTCCTCGATGCCGTCTGAAGATGCATCTCCAAGGTTATCGAGATCTTCAGCCTTTACATGTAAAGCAATTATTGTATCCTGGTATACAATGGTCTGGTTTGGTTTGAGGTTCAATACTGCATCAACAATCTCCGCTGTCGGACAAACAGAGGCATTTAAAAGAATATTCTCCTTCTCTCTGATAATCCTGAATTTTTTCGACAGATAAGATTCGGTAAGCGTCGAAGTCTTTGTTTTCAGATGCATTTCCCACTTTTCCCTGATCGTCAGGATACCTACCCTGATATCAGCGATAGGCCTCATGAATGTCAATGGAAGAAGATTTGTCCTGACAATACTGTCATCGAAGAGAATGTAATTCATACAAGGAGGATAAAATTAATTCAACCAGGAATTCCACTGCAAAACTAATTAACTTAAGGGATAAAAAAAAGCCCTTGTCAGAATAAACAAGGGCTGAGTATGATCTACAGGTAATTATTTTTCGTTCTTCATATCCAAATGTTTCTTATAGCGGTTTTTGAATTTATCAACACGGCCTGCCGTATCAACAAGTTTCATTTTACCGGTATAATAAGGATGGGAAGTATGTGAAATTTCCAGCTTGACCAGAGGGTACTCCACTCCGTCTTCCCATACGATGGTTTCTTTTGTTTTGACTGCCGATTTTGAAACAAACGTATAATCGTTCGACATATCCTTGAAAACCACCAGCCTGTAATCCTTTGGATGAATATCTTTTTTCATTGGAAATTGAATTTGCAAATGAGGGTGCAAAAGTACAGACTTTTCTTTGAAAAACAAATATTTTTCAACTAAATTTCCTTAAGAAGGAAGCTAAGCGTGTCGATACCGTCGGCATAATCCCATAACTCAGGCTTTTGAGCGGTCCCAGGAAGGATAAATGGAATCCCCGGGTCAGCGGTTGAAACCACACACTGGATCTTATCAGAAATGGCAGGCAGAACTTCGGTTAGCTCACTTTTGCTTCTGTATCGTTCAAAGTTCAGCACCGACACGGCCGAGGCCAGTTTACTGTCTTCGGCAAGTATCAGGTTGCCGAAATCGTGAAAAGGCTGCTTGTTGACAATACGAATGCTTTTCTGGTATTCGTAATTGTTAAAATACTTGTTATGGCGGATGATATCCTCCCAGGGCCTGAAGAAAGGCATTAGCTGCAAGACATCATAATCGAAGGGAATATAAAGTTTTGACACACTTCTGCACCCCAGGCCAAAGTATAGCATGATATCCGATGCCAGTCCCTCCAGTTCTGCAGCCGTTTCATCACCCTGCAGGATGGCAATGCCGTTACGGCTCTTACGTATGATATGAGGAAAGCGAGAAAAATAGTACTCGAAATACCTGTATGTATTGTCGCTCCCTGTGGCAATAATGGCATCAATATCCTTCAGCGGTTCGTTAACAAACCTGATCATCCTGTTCCATTCCGGGTCAAAACCTTCCATAATTTTGGCTATTGCAGGAAGCAGGACATTATCCTGAGCCGAGAGCTTGCCAAGGAAGCTGTGACCGCAAATCAGGACACAAAAAAAATCATGAAATCCAGCAAGAGGGATATTGCCTGCCGTCACAACACCAATCCTCTTCTCTCTCCTGCCTGGAATCTCCAGGGATTCACTGTAAGCCTCCAGCCAGCGGTTGATCTTCACTTCCAGCAACGAGTGGCCAAGAGAGTTGAGTGCAAAACGGATATTTTCAGGAGTAAACCACGGGTTCACAAGCCCTGCCCTAAGAGCAGGTTCTGACATGGGATGCGGGGTGCCGTTCTCCTGCAGTGCAGGATAACCGGCGAGTATCCTTCCAGTTTCAATAAATGTTTGGATTCGGTTTCTGATGTCCATATCTTCGTATTGCAAAATTACGAAATACATGAGAATTACGGCCATTTGCTTTTTGATGATTTCACTGATGGTCTTGGCACCCGGGATGTCGAGCCCTCAAAGCAACTTCAGCCTGAAAAAGACGGAGCAGGATCTTAAGGATGTTTTTAAAACGATCAGCCAGGCAGAGAATGACAGTTCGAGGCTGGAGATCAGCCTTAAGTTTCAAAAACAGCTCAGGTTTGCCCTGGCTCACAGCGGATCGGCTGATTACCCCTGGGATTCCCTGAAATTTGTTTCCAGGACAGAGTCTCCCGACGGATCTTTTCGTTTATATAACTGGAATGTGCCACTCCTCAGCGGAAATAACCGGTATTTCTGCCTCATTCAATTTAAAGGATCCATGAAAAAAATGCCGGTGGTTGCATTAACCGATTTTTCCCTGTCGATTACCGAACCGGGTCAATTCAGCGGTGATTCCCTGCACTGGTACGGGGCATTGTATTATAAGGTGATCCCTTTTGAACTCAGGGACAAAAAGAAAGCTTACATTTTGCTTGGATGGAATGGGATCAGCAAGGAGATCAGCGGTAAAATTATCGAGGTGCTGACTCTCGGCAGCAATGGCGCTCCTGCATTCGGATCCCCGGTATTCCCCGCTTACCTTGATGGCAAACTCCTGCGTATCGTTTTCAGATATGCATCGACAACCGTAATGAACCTCAGGTACCAGTTACAGGCTTTGCCAGGCAAGCCAAAGTGGAATGGTAAAAAAAAGGAATTCACGAACAATACCAGGTCGCAGTGGATGATCGTTTTTGATCATCTGGTCCCAATGGATCCGCAACTTGCAGGTCAGTACCAATTTTATGTCCCGGCTTCGGAAACGGCAGAGGGTTTTGTTTATGAAAATTTCCAGTGGAAATATATTGGAGAGTTTGATGCCAGAAACCCCTGAATCTCAGGAAATCCTTTCCTGTCATTGCATTCTTCTTAAAAAATTCTTATTTTTGATTTTTCGCTTGAAATTACTTTATTTTGCTGTATCGTTCTGTCTATGCCGGATTTCATTAAAAAACATTTATACATCACTCTAAAAAACGACTTATGAAAAAGCACAATTTTAATGCCGGGCCCTCGGTATTACCTCGGATCGCTATTGAAAATTCAGCCAAAGCTATTCTTGACCTGAATGGAACAGGTTTATCACTGCTGGAAATTTCTCACAGGAGCAAGGATTTCCAGGCAATCCTGGATGAAACCACGGCTTTATTTACCGAACTACTCAACATTCCCGCAGGTTACAAGATCCTTTTCCTTGGCGGAGGTGCAAGTCTCCAGTTTGACATGGTTCCTTATAACCTCCTGAATAAAAAAGCTGCTTACCTGGAAACAGGAGTATGGGCGCAGAAAGCAATAAAGGAGGCGAAATTTTTCGGGGAAGTTGATATTGTAGCATCCTCCGGGGATAAAAATTTTAACTACATCCCCAAGGGCTTTACAATACCCACCGATGTGGATTATTTCCACATTACCACCAACAACACTATTTACGGATCAGAGATCCGTTTTGATATCGACAGCCCTGTACCCCTGGTTGCCGATATGTCATCGGATATCCTGAGCCGGCCTGTTGATATTTCCAAATATGTGCTCATTTATGGAGGCGCCCAGAAAAACCTGGGTCCTGCAGGCGTTACCTTTGTCATTATCAAGGAAGATATACTTGGCAAGGTTGACAGGAAGATCCCTACCCTTTTAAATTATGCAACCCATCTCAAAGAACCTTCTTTATATAATACACCTCCTGTTTTTGCTATATACACCTGCCTTGAAACTTTGCGGTGGATTAAAAGCCTTGGTGGAGTGAAAGTCGTTGAGGAGATGAATATCAGGAAAGCCAAACTTTTATACGATACCATTGACAACAGTAAAATTTTCACAGGCACTGTTGATCCTGACAGCCGCTCCCTTATGAATATCTGCTTTGTGATGAAAGAGCAATATAAGGATAAGGAAGATGCATTTATGGAAGCAGCCAAGAAGAAAGGTATGATCGGGATCAAAGGCCACAGGTCTGTGGGTGGGTTCCGTGCTTCAACCTACAATGCGCTGCCATTGGAAAGCGTACAGGCACTTGTTGATTGCATGAATGAATTTGAAAAAGAAAACGCTTAAGTGAATAACCCGGGAGGTGCGCTCAGCACCTCCCTAACTTCCATAATATGACAAAAGTACTAGTTGCAACAGACAAGGCATTTGCTCCTGTTGCTGTTAAAGGAATCAGGCAGGTCATAGAACAGGCCGGCTACGAACTCATTCTTCTCGAAAATTATTCAAGCCCCGAGGATTTCTTTAAAGCGGTTGCTGATGTGGATGCAGTGATAGTGCGGTCCGATAAAACCGATAAAGCTGTTATAGATGCAGCCCATAACCTGAAGATCGTCGTACGGGCTGGTGCCGGATATGACAATATCGATCTTGCCGCTGCAACGGCAAATGGTGTTGTGGTCATGAACACTGGGATGGAAGTTTATGCTTTCGATCCCTTTATACCCAGGGACGCCATTGAAAAGGACGGAGTGCGCTGGGTAGGATCGGTTGAAGAACTATACAGCAAATGCAACTTCATCTCCCTGCATATTCCGGCAAACAGTCAGACGAAGCAGAGTGTGAATTCCAGCCTTCTTTCACGGATGCCTTCACCGGCGGTGCTTGTCAATACTGCCAGGGCTGAAGTGATCAATGAAGCCGACCTTCTTAAAACATTCCAGGAAAGGAAAGACTTTGCATATCTTTCAGATGTTGAGCCTGCAAATAAGGCCGAGATCGAATCAGGATTCAAGGCTAAATTCTTCTGTACGCCAAAGAAAATGGGAGCCCAGACCGAAGAAGCCAATATCAATGCAGGCATTGCCGCTGCCCGGCAGATCGTGAATTTCATTAATAAGGGAGATAAGACCTTCCAGGTAAATAAATAAAGTCCTCACAACTCACTTATTCATTAACAAATCGCCTCACACAATGGAAAACGGACAAGAAAAACCGACTACCTTTTTCAGATTCGAAGATCTGAGAATATACCACAAATCGCTGGAGTATATAAGTTGGGGATATGATATGGCAAAGAACGCCGGGACCGAACCTTATGTTAAGACGTTCTTCGACAGGTTCCTGATCTCTGCCCAGGCCATTTCCCTTAATATTGCCGAAGGTTCGTCGAGGAATAAAAGTCAGTTTGTTTATTACCTTAAAATGGCAAAAAGCTCGGTCAGGGAGTGTGTTGTACTTACAACCCTGGCTTTACACCGTAATATTATCACACCCAAGCATTATGACGAATCCAAAAACCAGCTGATGGAGATGACCAAGATGATTGGTGCTCTTATCGGCTCGCTTCAGCGGAGCGTTAAGATAGGCGATCACGGGAATGATGAGGATGAAACTGAATAACTAATACACATACTATGGCAATACTAAAAGCGTTTAAGGGCCTTAGACCGCCGGAAGAAGTCGTAAAGGATCTCGCATCCAGGCCTTATGATGTGCTTAACTCAGAGGAAGCCCGTGAGGAAGCCAAGGGCAACCCTTACTCTTTACTTCATATTATAAAGCCGGAGATAGACCTTCCGGCAAATATGGATGTTCATGCACAAGAGGTTTACGACAAGGCCAGGGAAAACTTCAGCCTGTTCAGGAAGAATGGCTGGCTTACAGCCGACGCTAAGGACAATCTTTATATCTACGCCCAGACTATGAATGGGAAAACACAGTATGGAATCGTAGGTTGTGCAGGGGTTACTGATTATATGGATGGCATCATAAAAAAGCATGAGCTGACCAGAAAAGACAAGGAAGAAGACCGCATGAAACATGTCAGGATCACGAATGCCAACATGGAGCCGGTTTTCTTCACATATCCTGCAGTACAAGAGATCGATCACATCGTCGAAAAATTCGTTGGCAGCAATCCCCCTGTCTATGACTTTACCGCATCGGATGGCATCGGTCATCATTTCTGGGTTATTGATGATAACACGATTATTTCGGCAATTACTTCATTGTTTGCCAAAGTTCCCGCAACCTATGTTGCCGACGGCCACCATCGCACGGCAGCTGCTGCACTTGTTGGGAACGAAAAAAAGAAAAACAACCCCGGACATAAGGGGGATGAAGAATATAACTATTTCCTGGCAGTGCATTTTCCCGACAACCAGCTTTCGATTATTGATTACAACCGTGTTGTAAAAGACCTGAATGGCCTCACAACACAACAGCTGATGGAGCAACTCGAAAAGGTGTTCACAATTGAGGCAAGGGGAAAGGAAATCTACAAGCCCGTAAAACTGCACAACTTCAGCATGTACCTTGACGGTAACTGGTATTCC
>JAPLDN010000042.1:2550-18279 GCA_026391755.1 Bacteroidota bacterium | reverse complement strand
CTAAGGCTTTGTTGAAAGCATCCAGTGTATCCTGGGGTGTAGCGTCGGGCTTGACCCTGAAATAAATATGGCTTGCCCTGAGGTCAAGTTGTTTACGTTCGTAAGCTTCCTGCAACAAATGATTCATTGTTGTCTCATAAGTAAAATAGGGTTTGGCCAGCTGGTCGCGGTAGCCGTCCAGTTCTTTCATAAAGGAGGAGAGGGTATCGAGACCAAGATCTTCGGCCTGGCGGACTTTAAGTTTGAAATTAATAAAGAGTTCAAGGTATTCGTCCATGGATTTTTTGTCGATGGTTTCGCCTTTGACGTTATTTTTTTGGTAGATCGACATGAATTCGCCAACAGTGACAGGTCTTCCAGCGATAGTCATCAGTGTAGTGTTATTTTCAACCTGGGCCGATACATTAAAAACCAAGACAAGTAAAAGCAATAATCCTGACAATTTCAAGCTCATAGTATTTATATTTAATTTGTTCTTTTTTACTAACGTTAAATTTTGGAAAACATTTTAACGGCTGTAATTTGGTGCTTCGCTGATGATAGTGACATCGTGGGGATGGCTTTCAGTGACGCCGGCTGATGTTATCTTGATAAAGCTGGCTTTTTGCAAGGCATCCATATTTGGGGAACCGGTGTAACCCATTCCTGATCTGAGGCCCCCAACCATCTGGTAGATTACTTCCGAGAGTGATCCCTTATAGGGTACCCGGCCAACAATCCCTTCCGGGACCAGTTTTTTGATATCGTCTTCCATATCCTGGAAGTAGCGGTCTTTTGACCCGTGCTGCATGGCTTCGAGTGACCCCATGCCTCGGTAAGTCTTGAATTTCCTGCCTTCGTAGATGATGGTTTCACCTGGTGATTCGTCAACGCCTGCGAACAATGAGCCTGCCATGATAGAGTGAGCCCCGGCTGCCAGGGCTTTGACGATATCGCCGGTATACCTTATCCCTCCATCGGCGATGACCGGGATGCCTGTTCCTTTAAGGGCTTTGGCGACCTGGTAGACGGCGGTAAGCTGGGGGATTCCGATGCCTGCAATAATCCTGGTAGTGCAGATGGAACCGGGGCCTATTCCAACTTTAACGGCATCGGCACCAGCTTTGGCGAGGTCTTTCGCTGCTTCTCCGGTTCCGATGTTTCCCACGATCAGTTCAATATTGGGGAAGGCGGCTTTTACACGTTTGGCCATATCGATCACGGGTTTTGTGTGGGCGTGAGCCGTGTCGATCACGATTGCGTCGACGCCTTCCTTAACGAGGGCGGCTGCGCGGTCAAGGGTGTCGGATGCGATGCCTACGGCGGCGGCTACGCGCAGCCGCCCGAGGCTGTCCTTACAGGCATTCGGCCTGGCTTTAATTTTAATGATGTCTTTATAGGTGATAAGGCCAACCAACCTGTTGTTTTTATCAATCACAGGGAGCTTCTCTATCTTAAATTCCTGAAGTATCTGTTCAGCCTTTTCAAAATTCATAAACTCGGTTATGGTGACAACCTTGTGGGTCATCACCTCAGTCACAGGGCGAGACATTTCACGCTCGAAGCGCAGGTCACGGTTTGTAACGATCCCGACAAGTTCTTCACGCTCATTCACAACAGGTATGCCGCCGATGGAATGTTCTTTCATCATGGCGAGAGCATCTCCAACCAGGGCTGAAGAATGCAAGGTCACAGGGTCAAGGATCATTCCGTTTTCGGCCCTCTTTACCTTTCTTACCTGCAGTGCCTGGGCTTCAACCGACATGTTTTTATGCAGAACGCCTATGCCTCCTTCCTGCGCCATGGCAATAGCCATTCCCGATTCGGTTACGGTGTCCATTGCAGCGGAAACTATAGGGATGTTCAGACGGATATTTTTTGACAAAATTGTTGAGATGTCTACTTCCCTTGGAAGCACCTCTGAATATGCTGGTATCAGGAGCACATCGTCATAGGTCAATCCTTCACCCAGAAATTTATTTGAATCTGTCAACATAGGCCTCAAAATAAAAGGGCAAAGATACGAAAATGCTAGGAAACGACCATACAACTATAGCTGATCATTTTTCTCCCCGAAAATCGTATTTTTGATCATTGAAAAAAGCTTCTTAACCCCATGAAACATTCCAGATTGTTAGCGACGCTTCTTATGATTCTTGTATTAAAACAAGCATCTGGTCAAAATGATTCTGATTATCAACATATTACGCTACCCAACGGCTGGAGTATAAGCCAGGTAGGAGAAAGCCTCCGGCTCGGGGATCTTCCCTTGAATATGGTTGTTTCATCATCAGGCCGCCTTATAGCAGTTACTAATAACGGTCAGAGCGATCAATCGATTTACCTCATTGATGCTGTTGAGCGAAAGGTTATCGACACAATCGCTGTCAAGGCCGCCTGGCTTGGACTGGCATTTTCAAAAGACGAGCAAAGCCTTTACGCCTCGGGAGGGAATCATAACATCATCCTGAAGTATTCCATTAAAAATAATAAACTGGAGGTTGCCGACACCCTGGTTCTCGGGAAACCCTGGCCCGAAAGGATCTCCCCTGCAGGCCTGGCCCTGGACGAAAAGAAAGGCCTGTTATATGTTGTCACAAAGGAGAATAATTCATTGTACTTAGTTGACCTGAATAAAAAAAAGGCCCCGGTTCGCTTCGGGCTTGAAGGAGAAGGTTACACCTGCATTCTGTCTAATGACAGCCGTTTTCTTTACATCAGCTGCTGGGGATGCGGGAAGGTACAGGTATTCAACACAGAATTAAGGAAATTCATGAATTCAGTCAAAGTGGGAAGCAACCCAAATGATATCTGCCTGCACCATAATGGAAAATTCTTGTATGTTGCCAACTCCAACGACAATTCGGTTTCATGTATCGACCTGCAGTCAGGCAAAGTTATTGAAACTTTAAATTCAGCCTTGTTCCCAAACTCTCCTGCTGGTAGCACTACCAACAGTGTAGCTTTGAGTGCCGATAGCAAAACCCTTTATATTGCCAATGCCGACAACAACTGCCTTTCTGTTTTTGACGTTTCAATTCCCGGGAAAAGCTTCAGCAAAGGATTCATTCCATGCGGCTGGTACCCGACCTGCGTACGCGTGGTCAACAATCAACTCTGGATAACGAACGGTAAAGGCTTTACCTCCCTTCCTAATCCCAATGGTCCAGATCCCACAGGATATTCCGAGAAATTCCTCAAACAGAAGGGGGATAACCTAAGGCCGGGGAAAGTTCAATATATAGCAGGTCTTTTCAGGGGAAGCATGAGCATACTGACTGAGCCTGACGAGAAAGATCTTGCCTCCTATACAGTCATGGTTTTTAAAAACACACCTTACGGTAAGGATAATATATTCAGCATCCCTGAAGCTGTGGGGAATCCAATCCCGGAGCAACCAGGGCAAAAAACCCCTATCAAATATGTATTTTATGTGATTAAGGAGAACAGGACTTATGACCAGGTATTGGGTGATGTTGCGGAAGGGAATGGAGACACTTCACTTGTACTTTTCGGTAAAGAGATCACGCCTAACCAGCACCGGCTTGTTAAGGATTTTGTGCTGCTTGACAATTTCTATGTAGATGGTGAAGTAAGTGCCGACGGCCATAATTGGAGTATGGGGGCTTACGCAACTGATTATCTGGAAAAAACCTGGCCAAGCAGTTATGGGGGCAGGGGTGGTGATTATGATGCGGAAGGCAAAAGAAAAATTGCAAACAACAAGGATGGTTTCATCTGGGATTTTTGCGCACGAAGCGGGGTTTCATACCGTACTTACGGAGAGTTCGCCGATAATTATAAACCCAATATCCCGGTCCTTAAAGATCATTATTGTAAATTTTTCACCAGTTGGGACCAGAATGTCATGGATACCATGCGTTACAGACAGTGGAAAAAAGATTTCGATTCCCTTGTGATGATAAACCAGGTTCCCCGTCTTAACACTATCAGGTTTATTAACGACCACACCCAGGGCCTCAAAGCAGGCAGGCCCACCCCTTTTGCCCAGGTGGCAGATAACGATTTTGCAGTAGGAAGGTTGGTTGAATACCTTTCCAGGTCAAACATCTGGAACGAATGCGTGATTTTTATAGTGGAAGATGATGCCCAGAACGGACCCGATCATGTAGATGCTCACCGCAGCACAGCTTATATTGCCGGAGGTTTTGTAAAACGAAACTTCGTAGATCACACGCCATATACAACGTCATCAGTATTAAGGACCATTGAACTAATTCTCGGGCTTCCCCCCATGAGCCAGTACGATGCAGCCGCCGTGCCTATGTGGCGTTGTTTCATGAACAATTCCAGGCTCTATAGGTTTCAGACCCTCGGACCCTTTGTTGATCTCAATGAAAGGAATATTTCCATTAATCAATGGCAAAAAAAGAGTGAAGAGTTCGATTTCAGCAAAGAGGACCGCGCACCTGAAGAACTTCTGAATAAAGTACTCTGGTTCGCAGTTAAAGGAGCGGATGTTCCTTATCCCGGTCCGGTGAGGTCCGCTTTTGTAAAACCAATTACAAAGGAGGAGGATTAACATGAGAGTTGGAAAGATTATCAGCGATCCCATTAAAGACCTTGCCGAAAGCGGGAAGCTCTCCGGACTGCTGCTGATCCTGGCAACGATCCTCTCGCTGACCTTAAGCAATTCCTCCAGGGCCGCTTCCTATCTCAGCATCTGGCATATTGAAATCGGTTTTGATTTTCTCCATGAGAGTGTGCTTCACTGGATCAACGACGGGCTGATGGCAGTGTTTTTTTTCCTTATAGGCCTGGAAATAAAGAGGGAACTCCAGGTTGGGGAACTGGCTGTAAAAGAGAAAGCAATTCTTCCCGTTCTGGCAGCCCTCGGGGGAATGATTTTTCCTGCCCTGATCTTTTTTATTTTCAATTCGGGTTCAAAGGAGCATTTGAGCGGATGGGCCATTCCCACTGCCACCGACATTGCGTTCTCCCTGGGGATACTGTCATTACTGGGGAAAAGGGCACCCTTATCACTTAAAATATTTCTAACCGCCTTAGCCATCATTGATGACCTGGGAGCCATAGTGATCATTGCCACTTTTTATACCAGTACCCTTCAGTTGGAGATGCTGCTTTATGCTTTCATTTTTATCATGGTCCTCTTCCTGCTGAACAGGTTAAAAGTGAGATTGTTGTTGCTTTACATCGTACCAGCCCTGGGATTATGGTATTTTATCCTGAGATCGGGGGTTCACCCTACCATAGCAGGCGTGGTTGCAGCATTGTTCATCCCCAGGGGAATGGCACATAAACTTGAATTAAGCCTGTACCGGCCTGTAAACTACTGGATACTTCCCCTGTTTGCCCTGGCGAACACTGCAATCCCTCTTCAGTTTGATCCCTCCCGGGTTTTCAGCGGGCTCACAGCCGGGATCATACTTGGCCTCATGGCAGGGAAACCCCTTGGCATCATGCTCTTCTCATGGATTGGAGTGAAAACGAAAATATCTGCCCTTCCTAAAGGGACAAACTGGAGACAGCTGGCAGGAACAGGCTTACTTGCCGGGATAGGTTTCACTATGTCGATCTTCATAGCAGGATTGTCATTCAAGGAGCCCGCGGTTCTTGATCTTTCAAAACTTTCGATCCTTGCAGGATCAACGCTTTCGGCAGTCCTGGGGATGGGTGTGCTGTACTTACTGCCGGGTAAGTCTGAAGATCATGAATGTTTTCCAGGGGTCCCCTGCAGATATATATGGTTTGAAAGCGGGCGACCGTATTTATAAAATTGATGGGATAAATATAAAAGATATCAGGAATCCCTTTGCTCAATTGGCAGGTGCTCCTCATACATTTGTCAAACTTACCGGGATCCGTTATCCGAACGCAAATGCTGTCGATGTAAGTGTTCCCCGAATATCGCTTCCATCTTCCGATGCAGGCAATTATATTTCAGAAGGGATATTAACAACCAGGATCTGTACTGATGATTTTTCGAATCATAATGTGATGGTGCAATCATCAATGGCAGTCCTGGATGATGAAGATGCAGACATTTTCAAATTAAAAACCTATGATTTTGATTATATCTCTGCCGCTGACCCCTTGCTGGAGAAAGAGATATTTAAAGTGCTGGAAACCAGGTTAAGTAATATGGGAATGAAAAGGTCAAAGCTTAATCCGGATATTCTCATCCTGATGAACTACTATTCGGGCCAGAAAGAACAATACGTCCCTCCCCAGCAAATAATAAGCACTCACATTGATGTCGCCTATGACTGGTACTGGGGTTTCGTACCCATGCCGATAACCGAATCAGCAACAAAGGGGGGATATACCGACGTCACTTATCTCTATTCGATCTCCCTGAAATTCTTAGATGCTCATAAGATTCAGAAAAGCAAGCTCCCTCCTGTCTTCTGGTCGGGATCGATTTCCCAGGCTTCAAAATCTAAAACACCAATACTTGATAATTGCAATGACTTTTTTATGCTCTTGCTATACCAGTTCCCGACAGTCTGGATCCCCAATTCGGAATATTATAAATTCATGCACTATACCTATACCGGGATAATTTACAATTTGAATGACATGAGAACGATTGCCGAAGTTATTCCCGGTTCTCCTGCCGCTATTGCCGGAATCCAGACAGGAGATGAAATTTTAAACATTCACTCGTTAAAGATCCCTGTGAAGTATAGTGATGCAGGTAACAACCAATGGTCCAATTTACTGAATGGAAAGAATAGCGGTCTGCGATATTTATTTTTATTATCAAACCTGGTTTTTCAACCTTATTCGCAGAAGAACATTACAACCTTATCTTTTACTATCAAGCGCAACGGCAAACGAATGAAATTCGATATAAAACCTGAAGACAAAACAGTCTTTTCGTTGATCAAAAACGGTTAATTCACTGTAATCCCATTGGTAAATTCGGTCTTCACAGTTATATACCCGGGATAGGCCAGACTGGTGCCGCCCACGAGGATACTGGGTTTGAGTTTTATCTTAAACCGGGTTGGAACATGCCCGACTCCTGCCAGGTTAAAGCCAAAATTCAGGATTGCATCCATGGATTTTCCTTTCAGCGCCTGTTTAATATCCGTGTCTAACTGCACAGGTATTACTGCGGATGAGTTTGCGGGTAATGTGACGGGCTTCAGGTACGAGCCTTGCAGCATCTGGATGTCGTCAATAAAAATGATATAATCGAGGCTGTTTATACCTGCCGGTGCGGGGTTGGGGTTCTTCACTTCGATATTCAGTCGAAGGGATAATGGCAGTTCCGGTCGGGCAAGAGCTCCCATGAACATGGCAAAATCGGCTATTCCCAAGTCCTTTACCGAAGAATAGGCATCGACAGGGATGCCTGCGATACTGATGTTCTCGGCCGAAACAAGCCTGAACTCGCAATTTGCAAGATTGATGGCCGTCTTGGTTTGCTTTGTTACATCACAGGAGGATATCAGCAGCAGGGGGAGGATAAAAGGTAAGATCAGTTTTTGGATGTTCTTTTTCTTCATGCAGCAAAAATAGGTATTTTAGCAATCCCAAATCCTCAGCCTGACCTATGCGAATTTCAATGATCGGCCTTGTTCTTTTTGCACTAAGTCTGGCTTTCACCCAGGATGTCATCAGCCAGACAAATAAAAAATCAAACAAACGGCCTAATTTCATCATCATACTGGCCGATGACCTTGGTTACGGGGAAACGGGATGTTACGGTCAAAAGATAATCCGCACACCCCATATAGACAAGCTGGCTTCAGAGGGGATAAGGTTTACCGATTTTTATGCCGGGAGCACGGTTTGCGCGCCCTCGCGTTGCTGCCTCATGACCGGCATGAATACAGGTCATGCCCAGATCCGCGACAACCTGGAGATAGGGAACTGGGATGACTATCTTGGGCAGGCGCCGCTTGAGCCGAATACATACACAATTGCCCGTATGTTTAAACAAGCTGGCTACAAAACGGCATGCATCGGGAAATGGGGTCTTGGAGGTCCAGGATCAACAGGGGTTCCCGATCAACAGGGTTTCGATTTTTTCTTCGGATATCTTTGCCAGCGGCATGCCCATAACCATTACCCTGCTTACCTTTGGTACAACAACGAAAAATTTCTGACAGGCAATCCCGACTTCTCACCCCAGCAGAAACTATCGGGTAATCCAAAAGACCCGTCAAACTATAAAAAATACCAGGGAACATCCTATGCCGAAGAGCTTTTCACCGAGGAAGCCCTACATTTCATCAAATCCCATAAGGATTCTGCTTTCTTTTTGCTGATGACTTACACCCTGCCCCATCTGGCATTGCAGGTACCCGACAGCTATTTGCAGGAATACCGCGACCTTATGAATGACCGTCCGTATACAGGGCAAATGAGCTACCTGCCTGTGTTTTACCCGCATGCCACATATGCTGCCATGGTGAGCGCACTGGATGATGCAACAGGTAAAATTTTGCAAGCTCTTGCCGAAAATAACCTGGATTCAAATACCTGTGTGATCTTTACCAGTGATAACGGGGCCACCTTTAGCCTGGGAGGAGCCGATCCCCAGTTTTTTACCAGCAACGGGCCTTTCAGAGGCGGTAAGGGGAGCCTTTACGAGGGAGGGATCAGGGTCCCCTGTATTGCCCGGTGGCCTGGAAAGATCATGGCTGACCAGGTATGCTCTGTTCCTTATGCTTCCTGGGATATCATGCCTACCCTGGCCCAACTGGCAGAACTCGGCCTGCCAAAGCATATTGACGGGATTTCCTTTGCCCCTGCCCTCCAGGGTGCAAAAAATCCTCCGCAACATGAATTCCTTTACTGGGAATATACAAGCACAGGCGGGAACCAGGCTATCAGGGCCGGAAAATGGAAGCTGGTTCGTAAAGATCTGATCAAAGAACCAATGAGAAGGTCCGAACTTTATGATCTCTCGACCGATCCCGGTGAAAAGATCAACGTGGCAGAGCAGCACCCCGAGGTCATCCAAATGATGAAGGCGTATACACGCAAACGCAGTCCCTCGTCAAAGCCTGAATGGAATTTTTTGCACTATTGAGATGAGTGATGAGCGATGAGCCATGAGCCGTGAGCGATGAGCGATGAATGATGAGCGATAAAAGTTTAACTTATGGCTCATGGCTCACGGCTCATGGCTCATCACTAAATCAGTATTCATCCCAACTTTTAATCTCAATATCTTCAGGCTTGAGCAGGCAGAACGCCATGATGAAGGCATTGGCCAAATTTGCATTGGTGATGAGAGGTATATTGTAATCAACTGATGTACGGCGGATGAGGTAGTCGTTATTGAGCTCAGTGCGTGAAAGATTCTTGGGAATGTTGATCACCAGGTCTATCTTCCGTTCCTTCAGGTAATCTACAATGTTTGGCTGCAAATCCTCGTCGGGCCAATGCAATACAGTTGACTGTATATCAAAGGATTTCAGAAATTCAGCCGTTCCCGGGGTGGCATATAGGTTATACCCCATTTCGGCCAGCTTACGGCATCCTTCAAGCAGGGTAGTCTTTGCCTTGGCAGGCCCTGTGGAGAGCATGATGTTCTTCCCAGGTATCCTGTACCCCACGCTCAGCATGGCTTTTAAAATGGCTTCATAAAAAGTATCACCAATGCAACCGACTTCCCCGGTTGACGCCATATCTACTCCCAGTATGGGATCGGCCTTGCTTAAACGGGAGAATGAGAACTGCGGGGCTTTAACACCAATGTAATCAAGGTCGAACAATGATTTGTCGGGCTTTTCGAATGGAAGTCCAAGCATCACCTGGGTACCTATCTCGATGAGGTTTGTTTTCAAGACTTTGGAGACAAAGGGGAATGACCGTGATGCCCTGAGGTTGCATTCGATGACCTTGATGTCGTTGTTCTTGGCCAGGAACTGAATATTGAATGGCCCGGTGATATTAAGGGAGTCGGCGATATCGCGGCTGATCCTCTTGATCCTTCTTACGGTTTCAATATACAGCTTCTGGGGAGGAAACACTATGGTTGCATCTCCTGAATGGACCCCGGCAAATTCAACGTGTTCTGAAATGGCGTAAACCACGATCTCTCCTTTTCGGGCAATGGCGTCGATCTCTATCTCCTTGGCTTCCTGTATGAATTCGGAAACCACCACTGGATGTTCTTTGGAGACTTTTGCTGCCAGTTTTAAAAAATATTCGAGCTCGTTGATATTGGATACCACGTTCATAGCAGCCCCCGATAATACGTACGAAGGCCTTACCAGCACAGGGAATCCCACTTTTTCAGCAAACATGTAAATATCGTCCAGGCTGGTGAGTTCCTGCCAGCGGGGCTGGTCGATATCGAGGGTGTCAAGTAATGATGAGAATTTATGCCTGTCCTCGGCCCTGTCTATATCAATGGGTGAGGTGCCCAGCACATGAACACCCTGTGCATGCAACCTCAGCGCAAGATTGTTGGGGATCTGTCCGCCCATTGAAATGATCACACCGGCCGGGTTTTCAAGGGTAATGATGTCCATAACCCTTTCAAAGGAAAGTTCGTCGAAATACAGGCGGTCGCAAAGGTCGTAGTCGGTACTTACAGTTTCGGGGTTGTAATTGATCATCACCGAACGGTAGCCGGCCTTTTGTACCGTAGTCAATGCATTCACGCTGCACCAGTCGAATTCCACGGAACTGCCGATGCGGTATGCCCCCGAACCAAGCACTATTACTGATCTTTGCAGGGAAGTAGCGTCGGCAGCATAATCTATATCGTGTTCGGTTCCCCCATAGGTCATGTAAAGGTAATTGGTCACGGCAGGATATTCGGCTGCCAGGGTATCGATTTGTTTGACCACGGGCAGGATGCCCCGTCTGATGCGGTGATCCCTTACCCTAAGCATATCTTTACCGACCTCTGTCTTATCGTGCTTCAGTATCAGCCTGGCGATCTGAAAGTCGGAAAATCCAAGCCGTTTTGCCTCTTTCAGGAGGTCATCAGGAAGTTCCTCAAGGGAAGCCATCTTTGAAAGTCCGTGGCTGAGGCGGAAGATATTCTGGAGTTTATACAGGAACCAGCGATCGATGCGCGTAAGCTCCCAAATCCTGTCCACCGTAAATCCTGCTTCCAATGCCTGAGCGATCACGAATATCCTCATGTCGGTGGGTTCGGTAAGTTCAGTCTCTATTGCCTCGACTTCAAGGTCCTTGTTTCCCACGAACCCGTGCATCCCCTGCCCTATCATCCGCAGTCCTTTTTGAATGGCTTCTTCAAAACTGCGGCCAATGGCCATGATCTCCCCCACGCTTTTCATGCTGGAGCCGATCTGCTTGGAGACCCCGCTGAATTTGCCAAGGTCCCAGCGGGGGATCTTCACGACAATATAATCAAGGGCAGGCTCAAAAAAAGCCGAAGTGACTTTGGTGACCGAGTTTTTCAGTTCATGAAGCCCATATCCCAGGGCCAGCTTTGCAGCCACGAATGCCAGGGGATAACCTGTTGCCTTGGATGCCAGGGCAGAAGACCTGGAGAGACGCGCATTTACTTCAATGACCCTGTATTCCTCCGAATCGGGGTTGAGGGCATATTGTATATTGCATTCCCCCACGATCCCGAGGTGCCTGATGACCTTGATCGAAAGATCGCGCAGCTTGTAGTACTCTGCATTGGTAAGGGTCTGGGAAGGTGCGACGACAATGCTTTCGCCTGTATGTATTCCGAGTGGGTCGAAGTTCTCCATATTGCACACCGTGATGCAGTTGTCGTAGCGGTCGCGAACCACCTCGTATTCAATCTCTTTCCAGCCTTTGAGGGATTCCTCGACCAGGATCTGGGGGGAATATGAAAATGCCTTGGCAGCTGCGATCTTCAGGTCTTCTTCGTTCCCGCTGAACCCACTGCCCTGTCCGCCCAGTGTGAAGGCCGCGCGGATAATTACAGGGAATCCAATTTTGGCTGCGGCTTCCATCGCTGCTTCGGTTGATTTCACGGCAAAGCTAGCGGGGGTTTTCACGCCAATTTCCAATAGTTTGTCAACGAATCGTTCCCTGTCTTCAGTGTCGATAATTGTCTGAACAGGCGTTCCCAGCACTTTTACATTATGTTTTTCCAGCACACCGGTTTTAAACAGGTTCACCCCGCAGTTCAGGGCGGTCTGCCCACCAAAGGATAGCAATATGCCGTCGGGCTTTTCTTTTTCAATGACCCTTTCGACGAATTCAGGGGTTACAGGGAGGAAATACACCTTATCGGCTATTTCTTCGGAAGTCTGGATGGTCGCAATGTTGGGGTTGACCAGTACTGTCGATATCCCTTCTTCTTTCAGGGCTTTCAGCGCCTGGGAACCGGAATAGTCAAACTCCCCGGCCTCCCCTATTTTGAGGGCACCTGAACCGAGTATGATCACTTTGCGGATATCTTTCTTTATATCGTTTGTTGTCATTTCTTATTGCCTTTCTTCATCAAACGTTGAAACTCCTCAAACAGGAAACGCGTATCATTGGGGCCACCCGAGGCTTCGGGATGAAACTGGGTCGACATGAAGGGTTTGGTCTTATGCCTGATCCCTTCGTTTGTATTATCGTTCAGGTTTATGAAATAGGGTTCCCAGTCGGCTCCCAGGGTTTCATTGTCAACTGCAAAGCCATGGTTCTGGCTGGTGATGTAGGCCCTGTTGGTTCCCACCTGCAGCACTGGCTGGTTATAACCCCTGTGCCCGTATTTGAGCTTGTAAGTCTTTGCCCCTCCTGCGATGGAGAGGAGCTGGTTTCCCAGGCAGATGCCGAATACAGGCGTATCCCTCTCCAGCGCTTTTGCAACATGGCTGATGGTTGCTGCGCACATTTCGGGGTCGCCCGGGCCATTGGAGAGAACCAGTCCGCCGTAATCCTCATTTGTAAAATCATAATCCCAGGGAACCCGTTTTACAGTCACCCCGAGATCAATGAGGCAGCGGAGGATGTTGTTTTTCACTCCGCAATCGACCAGTATCACTTTGTTGACATTCCCTTCATATACCTGGGGTTTGGATATGCTGACCATTGCCACCAGGTTATCCTTATTGGGATCGTACCAATCTAATTCGCCTTCGGTGGGTGAAATGAGTTTCCCCAGCATGGTACCTTTCTCGCGGAGGTGTTTTGTAAGAGCCCTGGTGTCGATCCCGTACAAACCAGGTATATTGTACTCGCGAAGCCAGTCTGAAAGGCTTTTCATGGCATTCCAATGGCTGTAATCAACCGAATAATCGGAGATTACCAGGCCGGTGATATGGACGTGGTCCGATTCGAAGAACCTCGAAAGGCCATTTTCAAAGCGGTCGCGGGGAACCCCGTAATTACCTATCAAAGGGAAGGTAAGTACAAGGATCTGCCCTTTGTATGAGGGATCGGTAAGGCTTTCGGGGTAGCCTGTCATGGCGGTGTTAAACACCACTTCCCCTGCAACAGAGCGGTCGGCGCCGAATTGCTTTCCTTCAAGCCTGGTACCGTCGTCCAGGATCAGATAACTTTTATTGTTCATTCCATGACAGTTTAATAAATATTGTTTCGAAGGCTGAAACGTTCACATTGCCTGTGAGGGGTTTGATCTCTTCGCCAAGCACATTCACGAGCGAAGCTCTCGGGTTTTTATGTTCTGCCGAAATACCCGGGATCGGCTCTTTTAAAAGCATCAAAGGGTTAAAACTGAGCGGGCGGCCTGCAGTCTCCCGCAGCTGGTAAACTATACCTGCCGGGACTGCGGAGGGCTGCGCATTAATAAGGAGAAGGTTCTTCGGGATACCTCCCATGAACCCTGCTACTTCTGCTTTGGTATTTTCATGGCCAGAAGACGGCAGCACCCTTGAAAGCATTGGGACTCTTGATCCCCAGGCAAATCGGGCGGCCTCATCATTCGAGATGGCAGGAGCGGAAGTAATCTGGTAAGTCCATTTAAGTTCCCCCTCCTGGCTGGCCAGAAAGTTTGTTGTCCAGTAGTTATTGAGAACCCAGGAATAAATCACAGGTCCGGGCTTCTGTACGATTGGCTGGAATTTGCCGGTGTTGATATCACCCAGCTGCACAATAGGAGCCTCGGGAGATACAAAGACCAGGCCGCAACTGTCATCCGCAAGGGAAATATAATTCTGTATCCCCTGCCAGTCGGTAGCAGAACCGTTAATCTGGTCCCTTCCAGCTTCAACCGCAGCTCCTGCGACTTCAAAAAAGAGCTTATTGTCTTTTTTCATATTGAAGGGAAAGGACACATATACTCCTTCAGGGTCGGTAACTGCAAGCTTTTTCATAGAGTACCTGAACTCAATTTTCTTCATGGGACTGTAAAGCCTTATTTCACATTGAATTCCTTCCTCTGAAGCACAGTTTGGAAGCTGGCCTTTAAGTATCACGCTTGTCCATACAGGTCCGGTGGTAAGGTCTGAAACCCTGATATTGTCCCATGAGGTTCTTATAAATTCATCAAGATGTCCGTTGGATATTTGTTCCCTGTTCTTCCCGAGGGTTTCATAAATAAATTCCCCGAAACTATATTTTGCAGATCGGTCAACGAGTTCACGATGTGCATCTTTATCGTACAGGCTTGTGATCCTTCCTGTGGCCCTGTCAATTTTCAGGATATACCATGCATTTTCAAGCGAGCCTGTGAACCTTGTCGACAGGGGATGTTTTACAGCTGCGGATGTAATCTCTATCCTGTAGGAACTGTAACCCATTGGGGGGACTTCAGCGGCAAACAGGGTCCAGTAGCTTCCTTCGGCTCTCTCGCTCCAGGTTTGTGCCTGCACTTCCTTATTCTCTGAATCAAATATCCTGAACTGCCTGTCGCCAGGAAGCAGCTGGTGGTCAATATAAAGGCTGACATTTCCCGAACGGTTCCAATTGAGGGTATTGATGACCGAAATGGAAGCCTGATGGCTGTATGCAGGTAGGTGATCCTGGATGCCGCCCATGACCTCTTCACGCAGGATCCTGTTTTTTTTAACGGCTTCCCAGGCGCATGAAAGTTTCTCTCCCAGCTGAACCACACTGTTTTCGCACAGGGGGTCTGAAATGCTTTCGGCCGCCCCGAAAGTATGTTCATCATAAAAAGCAAGGTCATCAGATATCTGCTGGTGCAGGTCTTCAATATGACTTGACCGTTTAACACCCATGATCTCGGCGAGAGCCATTAAACCGTTATTTGCGATGAAGTCGGTATGGGCCATTCGTGTATAGGCTGTCGTGAGGGCTGCTGAACCAAAGCCGTCTATCCACCAGTCGGGCCAGGATCCGCGTATCACAGGCAGTTCCGAGGTATGCTTCTTCTTCACCAGGTCGAGGAATTCCGAAATGGTTGCCAATCTGAACTCGGGCCATACATAGATTTCGTTCCATTCCTTCACTATCTTACAGGCAGTTGTGGAAGGAGGTGAGTTATCGGTAAAATAACCGCTGAATTGTATTGCATAATCATCAAAGGGATATCCCTTTTCTTCAATATCGCGAAGGTGGCTGAGAAGGTTTTTTTCAAGGGCGTCAATACCGGTTATAATCCCCATACTATTTCCCCACATATAATGTTCGGGGCGGTTTACGATGATTTTCTTCCCTGAAGGACTTTCCCATAAAAAAGTAGTTGGCCTGTCGAAGGGTTTGCGGGCCCTGTCGGTATTTTGTCCCATATTCAGGTAATTGATCCCGGCGCCGGAAAGGTAATCAACCAGGCACCAGGGAACCCCGTTGATATCATCCTGCATGGCCGTCTTCACTTTAAAACCCAGGCTTCGGAAATTATTTACCGGTTGAAGTGATGCGGCGACTGTCGTTTCGTCA
>JAPLDN010000042.1:0-2518 GCA_026391755.1 Bacteroidota bacterium | reverse complement strand
TACGTCCTTCGGCTGCCCTTTTCTTCAGCCTCTCAATCTGCTCTGGAGGCCTTGTTTTAAGGTATTCGTTCACAGCCCAGGATGTCTCGCAGGTCCACCTGAATTTCGCTGCATCAGGAAAGGAATCGGTCTGGTCGCAGTAATCCAGAGCATAATCTATATATCTCAGGTGCTCGGGCAGTATTTCAGTCTGGGGCCTTGTATACCCTATGTCGGTATGGGCATGCTGGACAAAGAAAATCTTCCAATGCTTTACCGGGTGAAGAAGTATCTCTTTCTTCACAAGGGGTCCTCCTTCAGTTGCAATATTCAAAATATGCTGCTGATTGCTGTCGGCTTCAGGAAATAAAAGTTGAAATGTATTATACCCCGGTTGAAGCGGGAACGAACTGACCATTCCATTATCCTGTTGTATTATTGAATTCACAGGTTCTCCCAGACGGACGCAGGCCACAATGACGCTTAAATAATTTTTATTATCTGCTCCGCGGATGACCGCATCCTGCTGGACAAGGTTGATTTTCTCGGCTACGGCAGCTTCGAATGTCATATACCAGGTACGGCTCCCTGCCGATTCCCCGCAAATCCTGAGATTCTGCCTTTCTCCTTTTTTTATGTATGCCGAAGGCACCGAAAGTACAGCATAGCCCATCGGATCATCATACTTATCGATCATAGTAGTCCTTAACGTAAGTGAGATCCCTTCGGCTCCATATAAAGCCCAGGTTTTTTTTTCTGCAACCGGTGGATTCGCAAATGTGAGGCAGTATCTTCCGTTCAGGAACAGCTTATAAGAATGGCCGGCGGGATTGGCATCGATACCGAACATCCAGACAAACTGAACATGATCAGTATTCAGGACTGAAGGAACCTTTTCAGTCTCCCATTCAATATACCTCGTTGAATCCTCAGAGCGGACAAGCAGGGAAGTCCTCACATCCGGTTCGGGTGAATGATATCCGAAGCCACCTCCTTTAAGCGAGCGTTCCCATCCCACGAAAAATGCAGAAGGCCAGTCTGCCTTTTCAGCCGCAGTGAGGCCCTGTGAAGCAAGCAGCAGAATGAGGAACAGTCTCACGACCGGGGCAGGTCTAATCATGGAACAGCATTTCCTTTTTTAACAATGTTTTGGGTATTCCCGGACCTTCGATATAGACCTGGAGTTCGGCACTGCCGGTCCTCTGGAAATATTCCACCCTGATGGCATGGTATCCTGCGTTGAGTCCTTGTTCCAAAGTCTTTTCCTGCAGGGAATGAAGCCCGTCGTTATTGATGCCAACCAATCCGTCGAGGATTAGTTTGCTGCCGTCATCAGAGATAAGTGTGAACCTGTATAATGCCCGTTTCGGGACCTTAATATAGCCATCGAAATACATGGCAAAGTTCTCATTGCGTTTCTTTGGTGCCAGGGTGATAGTATCCACAAAACCGAAAGACCATTGTGGGAGTTTCTTAAAATTAGGCATTTTATCCCACTCACCTTCAAAATAGCGGTAGGAAAGACCCGGTTTCAGGTTCGACACAGCCCTTGCCACTGTAGGAATTTTCTGAATAAAGAGCCTGCTGCTGGTGCCACTTACTGGTTTACCGTCCCTGAAACACCTGGCATTCACATAGGCCCCCCTGTATAGTGTAAAGGGACCATGGTAAAGGGTTGAACCGGCTTCTACCTGCCTGACGGTGTCACTGACCATGAACCTGATCTCAACATTTGGGCGGGAAGAACTAAGGGTGACTTTCAGGGAATCGACAAGGCATGAAAAAGCGGAATTGATCTCCGGCGGATTTGTGAAATCCGGTTCGCCTTTGAGATCAAGAACGACGATAGTATTTATTGTATCGGGTGCTGTTTTGGGCATGTTGATCGTAATAGCATCATTTAAGCGAGCTGTTGTAAGGGCCGTGTGTTTTTTATCTGAAAGTATAAAGGCCTTGTTCACCTTATTAAGGCAGCCAGGGACAAGGAGTTGCCCGTTACCTGGCCAGTTGAAAACATGAAGATAAAGCCTGAAGCCACCTTTTGTGGATTTCATGGTACAACGGCCCCATGGGGTTAATGTGAAAGGGCTTGCTGATGTGCCGTAAATTGACTCTGAGTTCAGATCCATCCAATTACCGATATCCTTAAGCCTGTCGATACTCTCACTGGGGAAATTCCCAAGGGATGTAGGGCCGATGTTTAGGAGATAATTCCCGCCTTTTGAGGCGATGTCGGCCAGCATCCTGATAATTTCCTTCGAGCTTTTAAAGTTCTTGTCATTGCTGTTATATCCCCAATGATCGTTCATGGTCATACAGGTTTCCCAGTCGGTCCCGGGCAGGCCGGTTGAAGGGATCTGCTGCTCGGGTGTTCCAAAGTCACCCCCGAACATCCCCTGTTTGGTCATCCCTTCCATATCCAGTCTTCCGGCCCCAACACGGTTATTGATAAGGATAGAAGGCTGGAGGGTCCTGACATAATTATACAAATCAAGCCCATGCGCCTTGTTCCATGTGGGTTCCCATTCCCCGTCGAACC
>JAPLDN010000127.1 GCA_026391755.1 Bacteroidota bacterium | reverse complement strand
AATGCTTTTTTCATGGCTTTATTTTTTGATTATCATTATGCGTCTTTGAACCAGGCTGTATCACAAATTTACATAAAAAATGTTTAAATTTGATCGGGGATTTGAAATTAATTTTATTAGCAATGGAATATTTGAACAGAGGAACAGGGATTTTTTCCGGCATGCTGACGATGCCTGTTAAAACGTATCTACTGTTTGCGTTTTTTTCTTTTATCCCGGGATTAGCCCTGGCCCAGGTACCTATGAAAGTGATGACGTTTAATATCCGTTACAATAACCCCTCCGACAGTATTTACAATTGGGACCACAGGAAGGACATGGTCATTGGGATATTTCAGAAATACAGTCCCGATATTGCAGGCCTCCAGGAAGCCTTGTATTCACAATTATCGGACCTGGAAGACTCCCTGAAAGCCTATACCTGGTTCGGGGCAGGAAGGGATGACGGGCAAAAAGCGGGGGAATTTGCAGCTATTTTATATAAAACAGCGAGGTTTATGAAGATCGATGGCGCATGGTTCTGGCTGTCAAAAACTCCCGATCTGCCTGGGTCCAGGTCATGGCATGCTGCCTGTACAAGGATTGTTACCTGGTTGATGCTGAGGGACAGGCAAAGCGGCCAACTGTTTTTCATCTTCAACACCCATTTCGACCATGCCAGCGAAGAGGCCAGGATAGAGAGTGCAAAGTTGCTCAGGAAAAAAATTGACGAGATAACATCGGGAAGGACAGTGATCGTTTGCGGGGATCTTAATTCCACTTCCTCCGACCAGGCCTACATACTGCTTACTGAGAAATCCTCCCCTGGCTTCCTCATTAATACCAGGGTTTCCCTTCCCGATACCATAAAAGAACCCAATTATTCTTTCGTCGGGTTCCCATTTCATCCAGAGGAAGGGAACCTGATCGATTTCATCTTCACACGTAACGCAGCATTGTGGAAAGTTGGCACTTACCATATCATCACCGATAACCGGGGTGGATTATATCCCTCCGACCATCTGCCGGTAATGACTGAATTTATGGTTGGCAAGTTAAAATAGGGTAACAGGGAAATTATTACGTATCTTTATTGAACGATCATAACAGGTGAGGTTCAATATGAAAATACCTGTGAACTATTCCTTCAGGATTATTCTCACAGTATGGACACTTTACACCATGTCCAATAGCGGGTTTTCAACTATTCCAGAGACTCCCCGATTTATAAAAGTCAATTCGAAAACACGCTCTCCTATCTCTATAATAAGAATGACTTCCGGCAAAACAGGTTATTTCCTGGCCGGCAATATATATTTTCTTGAACAGTCGGGATGGAACAGGCTCAATCTTCCCCTTTCTCAACCCGTAAGCCTTATGGCCCCGGTAGGAACAGGCGATGTTTGGCTTACCGAAGACACCCCCTTGAATACTTCAGAGCTTTATCATTTTATAAACGGCAGGCTGGAAAAGATACCATCTCCATTTGCAAACCAGATCCTCGCGATGCATTTTAAAGATAAGGACCTGGGCTTTTTTGCAGGCTGGAATGAAATAGCCTTATTTTGCAAAGGGGTCTTTAAAATCATTGCCCCTCCGCCGGCATCAAGGGAGATTCTGAAGATATACGGGTTGAGTGAGAATAAATTCTGGGCACTCAGCCAGGCCGGCGAATTGTTTGTTTATGACCATCAGGTCTATAAAAAGATTTTAGAAGGGGAGAAAGTTCTGGATTTCTGTTTTCTTAAAAATGGCAAAGGATTGATTCTGTGCAAATCAGGGATATTCTCCACATCCGGTCTTCAAACGAGTAAAATATTTAGTCATAATGATCTCGGGCCGGCAACAAGAATTGAAGCAAACAACGAAAATGAAATATGGATTTCGGGCAGGAATGGTTTAATAAGGCGGTTTTATCACGGCAGCTTCCAATCCATCCCAGGTTTCTCAAAAGAGAATTTTCAAGATATTTTTCTAAATGGAGATAAAGAAGTATGGATTTCCGGTGATATGGGGCTTCTTCTTTACTCCGGCCGGATGAAGATAGACCAGTCACCGGCTGACAATCCGGGATTTTCAAAATATAAACTGTACGAATACGGTCGTGAAGCGAATGATGAATATGGAGTTGCGATTGACGATTTTAATGGTGACGGAAGAAAAGACATCTATTCTGTTTGTATATTTTCTGCCGACAGGTTATATATAAGATACGCCGATTCACTCGTTGGTATGCCTCCGGGAAATTGGTTCAGGGAAGAGGCGATCAGGAGAGGGGCAAGCGGGATTTCAAAAAGCGGCAATATATCGCATCCTGCGGAGCTTCACCTCGGAGTTGCCGCAGCTGATATTGACAATGACGGGGATCAGGATATTTACTTGTGTTGCCTGGATGGGCAAAATAAATTGCTGTTGAATGACGGATACGGGTATTTCAGAGATGTTTCTTCAGAGAAGAACCGGGCCTGCGAAGACCTTAAACGTTCAAACTCAGCAGTCTTTGCAGATGTTGATAACGACGGGGACCTTGATCTTTTCGTAACAAGTGAAAAGGCTTCAAATAAGTTGTATCTCAACGATGGGACAGGACATTTCAGGGATGTAACTGCAAGTTCGGGCCTTTCCTCAAAAGAAGGCGGGATGTGTGCATCATTTGCCGATATTAATAACGACGGCCTTCCTGATCTCTGTGTTTCATTCTGGTTCAGCACTAATAAAATCTATCTTAATGAAAGCCGTAAAGGGGAAGTCCGGTTCAGAGATATTACTGCAATGACAGATCTTTCCAAAGCGGATCCCGCACGAAGCAATGCAGTCGTTTTTAATGATATAAATAACGATGGTTCACCCGATCTTTTTATTATCAACCGGAACGCGCCAAATAAAATTTATCTCAACGATGGCCATGGCCGGTTCAGAGATGTTAGTAAGCAGTATTTCGGAGACCGCACATACCTGAGCAATGGGGCTGTTGTTGCCGATTTTGACCTTGACGGTTTTTCCGACCTTTACATTACTAATGTTGGAAATAATGTTTTATACAAAAACATAGGGGGAAAATATTTTGTTGACGCCACTAGTGAATTTAATGCTGAATCCTATGGTTACGGTACCGGATGTTCGGCCGGTGACATTGATAATGACGGGGATGTCGACATGTATGTTGCGAATTATATTGATGGGAATAGCCTGCTTTTCCTAAATACCCTGGAGCATAAAAAATCTGTAAAGTTTGTTCTTTCTGGCACAAGATCGAACCGTGATGCCATTGGCGCTAAAATAATTCTTTTCAGGAAGGATTCTGCAGGACATGAGCAGATTGCCGGGTACCAGGAAATAAGTGGTGGTGGTGGTTATGCTTCAATTTCAGCCAAAGAGGCAATTTTCGGGATGCCGCCAGGATACAAATACCGTGCTATCATTAAATTCCCTTCATCGAAGGATACCCTCCGCATACCCGTCATTCAGGCAGGGGATGTATTTCATATAAGCGAGGAAACCGGATTCCCCGCTTTTAAGTCACAGGCTTTTAAAGCGACAGAAAGAATGCTCAAAGACCCTGATAATCAGTTGAATATTATAAAGTATCTGATTATTCTGGGGATTATTATCAATTCCTTATATAGACAGGCAAAAAGAAGGACACTCAGGGTCAGGACATTGATAATTGTTTACTTTTTAATTTTCTCTCTTTTTATAGCGATTAACCGAGTTTTGCAGTTTGAATCCGTCGGGGTTTCAATTTTCATTCCACCACTTGTTGTAATAATCTGCCTGTTACTTCTGCACCTGGTAACAGCGCGAATAAGGTTGAAACGCAAAGCCGATCTGGAGAAACAGGAAGTGAGAGAGAACATCTCAAGGGACCTGCATGACGACCTGGCATCGACACTTGGAAGCATCTCCATCTATTCAGAGACATTGATAAAGGGACGTCAGGGAGATCATGTTGAAGCTCAAGGTGAAGAGATTGAATCAAAAATAGCTGAACTAACCCATAATGCCCTTCAGTCCATTACAGATATAATCTGGATGACTTCTCCCAGGAACGACTCCGTTATAAGTTTGTTATCGAAAATCAGAAATTACTATTTTGATTTGTTTAATGATAACCATATTCGGTTTTCAGCTGAAATTGAAACTCCCGAAAAAGATTTTGAAATGAAGGATCCTTTACGTCAGAACGTTTTCCTGATCCTGAAAGAAACAGCTGCTAATATAATCAGGCATTCCGGGGCTGACCTTGTAACATTGAGGGTACTTTGTTCTGATGGTTTCTGCAGGATTACGGTCGAGGATAATGGTAATGGATTTAATCCCGATGACCTTCCGGAGGATATAAGAGGTGGGAATGGACTTATCAATATGCGCAGGAGAGCAATTGAATCAGGCATTTTATTGAATATTCAGTCCAAAGTGGGAAGCGGGTCTAGTGTGAGTCTTTCGTTCAAGATGACATGAACAGGTTATTGACACATGACCAGATTAATAATAATTTGCACCACCATTTTATCCTATGAGAATTCCGGTAGGTATCGTTGAAGATCATAAGGAGTTCAGGCAGAGCCTGAGTTTCCTGCTGTCCTCCTCAGGGGATTTTGATGTTGTATGGGCCTTTGATTCTGCCGAAGCCGCATTAAAAAGGAGCACGGATGTATCGGTGATATTACTGGACATTAACCTGCCACAGATGTCTGGAATTGATGCTATCGCCCCGCTCAAAGCGAAGCATCCGCCTTCACATATTGTCATGCTAACCATACTTGAGGATGATACAAACGTTGTAAGGGCAATACAAAATGGTGCCGACGGGTATGTTTTAAAAAAAACCAGTCCGCCAAAGATCATGGAAGCCATCCGCCAGGTATATGAAGGAGGTTCTCCACTAACTCCTTCAGTCGCTAAACAGCTTCTTGGAATTTTCAAAAATATTGCACCCCCTGCAGGATCCGATTATAATCTTACCGCAAGGGAAAAGGAGATTTTGAATATGCTTGTCGGGGGGTTCAGCACAAACCTGATTGCCGGGACCCTTTTTATCAGCGAAGAAACCGTGCGTAATCATTTCAGGCATATCTACGAGAAACTGCAAGTCCACACTAAATCCCAGGCGGTGGCAAAGGCTATAAGGGAAAATCTGCTCTGAATACTTTTTCCAAAAATAACATCTTTCCAACTTTTAATCGCCATAATCGGCTTCTCTCAAAATGACATTTTTGTGTCATTGATTTTATCCGGAGAATAACCCAGATTTGCAATTCATTAAAATTCTTTCCGCATGAGAACAAACCTCAGGTTTATTATCATCGCAGCCAGTATTTTTTTTCATAGCTACCTGGTCGGACAGTACACCGGTCTGAGAGGATTCACCAGCATTGACGGTTTGGGTCAGTATCCATATAACAACGTGGTAACCGATGGAACCAAGCTATATGGGACGACATTCAATGGCGGCACGACCAACCACGGGGTGGTCTTTTCCATTAACCAGGATGGGAGCAATTATACCGTTCTGTACAGCTTTGGTGAGCTGCCCGACGCACAGAATCCGACCTGTGCCCTTGTTCTTTCAGGAACTACCCTTTACGGAACCTCGCATTACGGCGGGGTGAACGGCGCTCCTTACGGTTACGGAACCATATTCAAGATAAACACTGATGGCACGGGTTATACAAAGATGTATGATTTTAACGGGTACGGGTATCAACCCTGGGGAAGCCTGCTGCTTTCGGGATCTTACCTTTACGGAATGACTTGCAATAATTGCACCATCTTCAGGATTTCGACCGTTTCACCTTACACCTACACGACATTGGTCACTTTCCAGGGGACATCCCCTCCTTACGGAAGCAACCCATATGGTGAGCTTTTAATTGACGGGGACACCCTCTACGGTATGACGTATATGGGGGGGGTAAATGACCGTGGAACCATTTTCAAGGTCTCTATCAGCGGGACGAACTTCACAACCCTCAGGTCATTTGCCAATGACGGCAACGGGAAATACCCCTGCGGCTCAGTCGGTATTTCAGGGGGGTACCTTTACGGAATGACACACGAAGGTGGTGCCAACGACTGTGGAACATTGTTCAGGATCAGCAGGGCAGGTTCAGGATACACTGTACTGAAATCTTTCTCGAACTCTGATGGTTATTACCCGCAGGGAAGTTTGCTCATAACAGGCAGTACTGTCTATGGTATGACCTCAGGAGGAGGTATAGGGGGCGGTGTGATCTTCAGGTGCGGACTGGATGGTTCCGGGTATACGATATTGATCAATTTCACATATAGCTCCGGCGCATGTCCCGGATGGCAACCCTGGTATGGGACACCGATGATCAGCAATTCCTATTTATACGGCATGACGCTTAATGGCGGTACTGTCGAAAATTACCGTGGTGAACTCTATAAATATCTTCTGACTCCCGATGTACAGTCGTCAAACATCCTTTTCTCAGGCATTACTTCATGCCAGTTCACCGCATCCTGGACCTCGGGCAACGGGGCCACCCGGGACGTTTTCGTAAAAGCCATAAGCAGCGGTACAGCCTCACCTTCCAACAATACTTCTTATACCGCAAACACTGTCTTCGGAAGCGGTTCACAGATTGGAAGCACAGGCTGGTATTGCGTGTATAACGGAACGGGTACATCGGTGACCGTGACCGGGCTCACCCCGAATACCCAGTACCAGGTCATGGTTTGCGAATATGCCGGTCCGGTGGGAAGCGAACAATATCAGACGGCCACATCAACCAACAACCCGAATAACCAGAAGACTTACAAGGCCTGGACCGGAGGGTCAACCGATTGGTCAACAGCATCCAATTGGACAGGAGGATCTCCTTCTTTGTCTGATAATGTCGAGATCCCTTCAACTCCTTCAAATCAGCCTCATGTTACTCTAGACCCCTCGTCACCGGCTACCTGCAATAACCTGGTGATCGCCAGCGGAGCCAGTGTCACTATCGATGCAGGTAAGGCACTTACGGTAAACGGTGCTGCAACCCTCAACTCAGCAGAATGCCTCATCCTTAAATCCCCCGCTGGCCTCGGGCCTTCCGGTTCGGTGATCTTCTTGGGTTCTGTTTCCGGTTCTGGTTCCATAAAGGCTGAACGATACATCCCGACCTATACTTCCGGTACTGACGGCTGGCATTTCCTTTCTTCCCCTATTAATGCGACCGCTATCGATGGAAACAGTTTCGACCCGGGCACCAATGACGATCTTTACCGCTGGAATGAAGTTACAGCAACCTGGGAAAACCACAAAGATGGAGCTAACCCTTTCAATACTTTTGATAACGGAAGGGGATATCTCTGTGCTTACCAGAGTGCCTCAATCCATTACTTTTCAGGAAATCCAAATAACGCAAATATCACCATCGGCGGGATCACCAAAACAAACGGTACAGGCTATTCGGGCTGGAACCTCGTTGGCAACCCCTTCCCATGTGCCCTTAAGTGGAACGACGGGAACTGGGATCTTACAAATTTTGCCACAACCTCAAAGATCATGAACCCAGGAGGAACTTATACGGATGTGCCTGCTAACGGCACCATCCCGGCTTTGCAGGCCTTTATGGTCAACACTACTTCCGCCTCCACATCCCTGGTCATCCCTGCCTCTTCGCGCATTCATGAAGGAGCCACTAACTGGTATAAAAACCATGAAAATGTCAAAGACCGGCTCATGCTTACTGCCGCCTCGTCCGACAATAATACCTATGTTGAGTCTGTCATCCGTTTCGATGCTCTGTCCACAGCCTGGTTTGACCGGGAGCACGATTCCCATTTTTTACCAGGTATTGCCCAGGCACCCAAATTGTATTCCATCATTTCAGGAGGTGAGCAACTCTCTACCAATACACTCGGGTATGAACAGAATTCCCGAACCGTCAGCTTAGGTTTTGAAAAAGGGACTGCAAGCGAATATTCTATCACTGCTGCCGGGATCGAATCATTTAACCCTATGGCTAACATCAGCCTGGAGGATACCAAAACGACCCTCACCCAGGATCTGCGACAGAACCCTGTTTACAACTTCTCTGCCGAAGCCGGCGACAACCTGGCCCGTTTTATACTCCACTTCAGCGGACAGCTAGGTATTGCTGAAAACAGCGAAAATTCCGACTACAGGATCTTTGCATCTGCAGGGCAGATTGTGATCATCCCACTAAGTCTGAACCAGGGCCAGACCCGGGTTTATGTTTTTGATATCGTAGGAAGGAATATCCTCAGTCATTCCTGGGACGGAAAGTCCAAACTTATTCTGAAGCCTGAGGCACCTCAAGGTGTTTATCTGGTGAATATCATCCGCAGTCAAAACATGTATTGCAAAAAAGTGTATTTGGATAATAACGATTAAAGAAAAGCTGTATGAAAAAAAGTAGTTTTGAACTGTTTCGTATCATTGCTCCTGCAGTTTTCATTATTTTCTCTTTTATCGCAAAGGCTGATGACCCTGCTCCACCGTCTCCGGGCAGCCACGGAAGCAGTTCCAACCAGGGACCGGCGGGAGGTCCAATTGACGGAGGACTGGGAATCCTTCTGGCAATGGGAGCAGGATATGGAGGAATAAAGTACTACCAGCTCAAAAGAAGCAAAAAAGACAAGACAGATGATCATGATGAAAACGATGTCAAATTTGCGGAATAACCCAACGCTTCATTTTAATAAATTAAGGTAAGAAGGTAAATTTTGAATTCCCTATATTTGCCCTTCGCAATATCCTTATTCCATGAAAAAAACACTTAAAATTTCCGGCATCTGCCTGGGAGTTATCGTACTGCTCCTTGTTATCATGTTTCTTCTCCCTTTTATGTTCCAGGATAAATTCGCGCGCATAGTTAAAACTACAGCGAATAAAACCCTTAAAACCGAAGTGAATTTTTCGGCCATGGATGTTTCGTTCTTTAGTTACTTCCCTAATCTGACCATCACCCTGACCAATTTCTCGCTCAGGTCGTCAGCCCCATTTAACAAGGACACACTCATCAAAGCAAAGGATATTTCATTCGGGGTGAACCTGTGGAGTGTTGTCAAAGGTCCGCTGAAAATCACAAGGGTCTATCTTGTCAAAGGCAAGGTTGTGCTGCAGTACAATGAAAAAGGGGCTTCAAATTTCGATGTCTACGCTTCTTCCGGCGATACCCTTAAGAAAAAAGGAGCAACCCCATCCGGCGAAGCCGAGATGAAAATAGAAAATATAGCCTTTGTAAAGACGGATTTCATCTATTCCGATGCCTCTATTCCCCTGAAAATAACGGCCCATGGAATTAATTACAGGGGGAAAAGCAAGATAAGCAAGGATATCCTTAAACTGGCGTCAAATGTCCAGATCGATTCCCTGAACGTGGAGTATAATCATCTGACTTACATTAAATCCAAACCTGTCAAGGCGAAACTGGTGACATCCATCAATATCAATTCGCTTGACATGAAGTTCGAAAAGAACGACCTCACCATAAAGAACATCCCATTCGAATTCAGGGGGGAATTCAGTTTCAGGAAAGAAGGGTACGAGCTTTTCCTTTCCCTCTTCTCAATGTATAACGATGAATACATAAGCGGCTCACTGCGGATGATCAGCACCAAAAAACTATGGATAGCCGCAAAAGCCGATGTCAATATGAACCTTAGGGACTGGGGTCTGGGACTCGGGATGAAGGATTTTGAATTAAGAGGGATCTATTCGCTGAAGCTCGATGCCCAGGGCGACTATGACACCGGCCGGGATCCAAAAAGCAAAAAACCCGATACGGTTATCCTGAGTATCCCGAACTTCAACCTGGTTTCAACCCTTAAAGACGGATTTTTCAGGTACAAGAAGTATCCCCAGGCCCTGAGCGGTATCACTGCTAAATTAACAGCTTCCTGCAAGGACCATGATTACCGCTCAGTCAAAGTAAGCCTTGATGATCTTAAAGCCGGGTTTCTGAAAAACAAGATCGAAGGGTATTTCAGGCTGAACGGCCTGGCCGACCTTCCTGTTGAAGGGAGCATCAAAACCAGTTTGAACCTTGCTGAAATGAGGCAGCTTATTCCCTTCGACAGCCTCGACTTTGGAGGGTTTATCGATATCAGCCTGGATGTAAAAGGGAAGTATGCCCCGGCGAAAAAACTTTTCCCCATGACTATACTCAACGTAAAACTAAGCGATGGGGATATACAGACGAAATACTACCCCCACCCTGTCGACAAGATCAATATGTTGCTTATTGTTACCAACACTTCCGGGAAACTATCCGACACCAGGGTATTACTGGATCCTTTTTCATTCAGGTTTGAAGGGAAACCCTTTGAAGTCAGGGCTTCTCTGAGCAACCCCGATAACATCAGCTATGATATTGTTTCGAAAGGCTCCATCGACCTGACCAGGGTGTACAAAGTATTTTCACGCAAGGGGATAGACCTGGGCGGGTATATTGAAACAGATCTGAAACTAAAAGGCAACCAAAACGATGCAATGGCCGGAAGGATCGACAAACTCTCCAATTCAGGCCGCCTTACACTCCGCAATATCGCTTTTACAACCGAATACCTTCCAAAACCTTTTATCATTAAATCGGGTGTTTTCCGTTTCGAACAGGACAAGGTCTGGTTTGAAAAATTCGATGGCCGTTACGGGGCTTCGGATATCATGATGGACGGGCACCTGAGCAATGTTATTAATTATGTGCTTTCCGACAAGCAAAAACTGAAAGGCAGTTTTAATTTCAATTCAGATTATTTGTTGGCGGATGAGTTTATCCCCGGAAACGGTCAGTCGGCAGTCGGCAGTCAGCAGTCGGCAGTCGGCAGTCAGCA
>JAPLDN010000060.1:1392-2473 GCA_026391755.1 Bacteroidota bacterium | reverse complement strand
GAACGATAAAAACATTCCTTTTATCGTGAGCGATTCACTGATATTCACAACCAACGGGAACAGGCAAATAGTACAGCTGGCAGCTTGCGGACAGAATGCTGATTTTTACCTGAAGAGAACACTTAGGGGAAGCCAGGTCTGGGACAGTGTAAAAGCCCATGTCATTTACGGGTACCTGAGGGTCGACACAGGTGCCTCCCTGACCATCATGCCTGGCACAAAAGTTTACCTCCATCAAAAATCTTATATCGCTGTCTCGCATGAGGCATCTATAAGTATTATCGGGCAGTGGGAACATCCTGTAAGGGTGCAGGGTGACCGCCTCGATCCCTATTACCGGGACCTTCCCGGGCAGTGGGAAGGAATTTACCTTGAAAGAGGAAGCAGTAATAATTCCATGAAATACGCAGTCATTAAAAACGGAAATTACGGGCTTATTATTGATTCCCTTGTCCCCGGCTCAGTTCCCAAGCTTTCCATCGACGGTACTATCATTCAGAATATGGTTTATGACGGGATCTATGCCTACTCTACATCCATTGTCTCAACCAACTGTATTATCGGAAATTGCGGAGGTGCGGCCCTGAGGATTGAGAAAGGCGGGATTTATGATTTTCGCCAGCTCACAGTAGGCAATTACTGGACGGCTGCAGTCAGAAACATCCCGTCAATATTATTAAGTAATTTTACATACGATACCCTGGGGCATAAGATCCCGAATGATCTTGTGAAAGCTTATTTCGGAAATGCAATAGTTTACGGTGCAGAGGCTGAGGAGATTGAACTGGACAGTGTTACAACTGCAGGATTTTCGTACATGTTTGACCATGCCATACTGAAAACCTCACTTAAAGTCAGCAACCCAGGTCATTATCTTGAATGTCTTACAAACAAAGACCCATTGTTCCTTGATGTTCAGAAATATGACTTTGAGATCGACAGTACTTCACCTGCTATTAATAAAGGCGTGCCTCTGGGAATACTCAATGATATCAGGGGAATTATTCGACCTTCGACCCCGGCGCTGGGGGCTTACGAATACTTTAAGAAACCATGAGGATTTACGATTTCAGATTTACGA
>JAPLDN010000060.1:0-1371 GCA_026391755.1 Bacteroidota bacterium | reverse complement strand
TTTCAGCATTCGTCAATCGTACTTCGTAAATTATCTCCCAAGGGCCTTTACCATCGCTGATCCCAGGTCAGCAGGTGAATCCACAACATGAATCCCGCATTCCCTGAGGATTTCTTTTTTCGCTTCAGCTGTATCGGCTTTGCCCCCGACAATGGCACCGGCATGCCCCATAGTGCGGCCTTTCGGAGCAGTGGCGCCGGCAATGAAACTCACTACCGGTTTCGTTCCATGTTCTTTGATCCAGTATGCGGCATCTGTTTCCATATTTCCGCCTATCTCTCCTATCAGGATGATCCCCTTAGTCTCCGGATCATCCATGAAGAGTTGAACAGCTTCTTTGATCGTCGTTCCCGGGATCGGGTCTCCCCCGACACCTATCATGGTGGTTTGCCCAAGACCGGCCTTTGTAATCTGGTCGACGGCTTCATAAGACAGTGTTCCTGAACGGGAAACAATGCCAATACAACCTTCCTTATGGATAAAACCAGGCATGATCCCGATCTTTGTGTGAGGTGGTGTGATGATGCCCGGGCAGTTTGGCCCTATAAGTCTTACACCCAGACATTTAAGATAATCTTTCACAGCAATCATATCAATAACCGGGATACCCTCAGTAATACAAATGATGAGCCTGATACCCGAACCTGCTGCTTCGACAATGGCATCGGCTGCCATTGGAGGCGGGACAAATATTACGGAGACATTTGCACCGGTAGCTTTCACGGCATCATCAACCGTATTGAACACGGGCCGGCCAAGGTGCTCGGTGCCTCCCTTTCCGGGTGTAACACCACCAACTACATTGGTACCGTATTCAATCATCTGGCCTGCATGAAAAGACCCTTCATGCCCGGTAAAGCCCTGCACAAGGACTTTGGAATGCTCATCAACAAGTATGCTCATGGAATTTATTTTCATGCCAAAATTAATGGCTTTTAAAACAATGGCAAGTTTTATTTGATATTTTTGTGCCCATGGCTCAGCTGTCTCTTGAAGATACCATTTGCGCGATTTCGACCGCTCCCGGGGTCGGGGCAATTGCAGTTGCACGCATCTCGGGGCCCCTCACCTTTACTATCCTCGAAAAGATATTCAAACCATCCAATAAACAAACCTCCCTCAAAAAAGCCCTCTCGCATACCATTCACCATGGCATGATAAATACGTCAGAAGGCCCACTGGACGACGTTCTCCTGAGTATTTTCCGGGCACCGAATTCCTATACGGGTGATGATGTTGCCGAACTTTCCATACATGGCTCTTCATACCTTCAACGAAGGATCATGGAAGTATTTCTTGATAATGGACTGCGGATGGCAGGGCCAGGCGAGTTCACGCTGAGGGCTTTTATGAACGGGAAACTCGACCTTA
>JAPLDN010000295.1 GCA_026391755.1 Bacteroidota bacterium | reverse complement strand
ATGCCGAAGAAGATCCCGCCCTGAAACTTGTTGCTTCCACCTTTGACTATGACAGCCACCAGCTTAAGGAAGGCATTATGCATAACGGCAAGCGCCTGATCACCTTTTCGCGCCAGTTACTGCTCGACACTTTCCCCCTGGCAGAGATACTGCAGGAGGTACTGGAAATCGGACAAAGGGAAATGAACAAACCGGTGGAGATTGAATTTGCTGTAAACCTCGACGCCCCGGCCAACGAACCGAAAGTATTCAGCCTGCTTCAGATACGGCCGATTGCAGGCAGGGATGAAACCATTCACATCGACGACGAAAAAGTAAGCCGCGACAATACCCTTCTGATCTCTACCACCGCCCTTGGCAACGGGATAATCGAGGATGTTCATGATTTTGTATATGTGAAACCGGCCGCCTGGGATGCTTCCAAAACCCAGGAAATAGCCCTCAGGCTTGAGAAACGCAACGACTGGTTCCAGGCCGAGAAGAAATATTACATTCTTGTCGGACCGGGCCGCTGGGGCTCCAGCGACCCCTGGCTGGGTGTACCTGTTCGCTGGCCGCAGATCTCCAATTCAAGGCTTATCGTAGAATCAGGCCTTGACAAGTACCGTATAGATCCCAGCCAGGGGACCCATTTCTTCCAGAACCTCACTTCCTTCCGCGTTGGATATTTCACTATCAACCCGTTCATTAACGAAGGATACTATAACCTGGAGTATCTCAACAATCAGCCAGCCCTGTTCGAAGACGAGTATATCAGGCATATTCATTTTGAAAGACCCATAAGAATCGAAATCGACGGTAAAAGGAACTACGGGGTGGTATTTAAGCCTGAATAGGGTTCAGGCATACAATCAATAATATTATTATTTGTTAAGCCGGCAGCCCTGTGCTGAATAAATGTTTAACGGCTTTTTATAAGGCCGATCCTTTTAACATCCTGATCATCCGTAATATACAGTGAATATATCCCAGCCGGCAGCCGCGAAAGATTGCATTTAACCGAAGTTTTGCCAGGGATCATCATGATCTCACGCTCATGAACGAGCTTTCCGTTCAGGTCTGTAATTTTCATGACTGCGGATGTCTTCTTTCCCGAATTCATGGTAATCGTGAATATGCCTTCGGATGAAGGATTTGGAAAGGCCGTGATTGAAAAACTTCCTTCACCGGATAAAGATAATATCCCGGTTACCGGCTCCAGCCTGAATTTGCCTTTGCCTGCAAACCGGATAATATTCAAGCTGCCGGAACTGTCGTAAGTCACAGAGATGATATTCCCCTGCACAGCTTTCAGGGCAATGGAATTATAAATTGAAACCCTGCCGCTGTCGCTGCAGTATCCTTCGATGATCCCTGCCTGCACTTCATTCCAGGCTGCAAGCATGGGATGGTTTGTTGCCAGCATGACCAGGCTGCCGTATGTAATTTTATCACCGCCACGAAGAAGTACGCACACAGGATGATTAATGGGATCAAGGCTGAGGAAGCTGATCTGCCCGTTACAACCGACGGCTTCGGGTAGTCCGCTTTGGGTGGCCGCTATCGTTTGAATGGCGCTGCCCGACTGGGTTAACACAAAATCCGTCCAGGACTTGTATTTCAGAACCGTTGCGACGGCTCCGTTGATACCCGGTATTGTCGTGCAAACCCCCGAATCGGTTGTATAAGGAAACATGACCGATTGAAAACTTGCATTTGATGCCGAATCGGAATGCACCAGCATTTTGCTGTAATGACGGTAAGATGAAGAGCCCGTCGCCAGTGAATCGGTTTCAAAGGAATATACCACGGGTTTTACTTCGCTTTGAACCTGCAACAGCAGCGAGACCGTGTCGCGTTTATATATTCCCCGGTAATTCCCGAAGGAGGGGATGAATTGGCCTTCGGCGGAAGATGGGCTGCTTCCGAACAATCCATTCCCATGGAACTGGAAGGCATAATCACGCATGCCTGCTGCCGAACAAAGATCATTCAAAATAAAATAGCGGTTCCTAGGAAAGATATTGCAGCGGATAATGCTGTCGCCCCAGTAAGACGTTCGTACTTCCCCGTACGCCAGGGATGGGATCTGGAAGCAATCTTCTATGTAAGCCGTATTTGAAGCTACGTTGACAAACTCGCCCAGCGGAGGTTGCGGTCCTCCGCCATTCACAAGAATACAATTATGATTTGCCGCTTTGTTCACGAAATCGCTTTCAGGAGCCCCGGGGTAGCCGGGATCAACAGCCAGCAGCTGATTGAAAGCCATCATTGAAAAGCTGGATGCATCACCCTGGTGGTGAGATTTGGCTCCGGTAAGTGCAATGCCGTGCTTCCCGATAAAATGCATGTACACAGCATCCTTTTCCCAGGAAGAGCGAAACACAAGGCTGCCTGCGGCAGGCAGGACCTGGAACAGGCTGTCGGCCCGGACCCCCTGCGCAACATTGGTGGCAATATACTGGGTTCGGATAAATGGGTCGTCATAAGAAAACCCCTGGTTGGGAAGGTTGAACCCGGGTTTCCCTGATAAGGCCGTGATATGCGTTCCGAACCCGATAGGGCTGTCATGAATGGCTGGTTCGCTTCCATCGGGCATCTCAATTTTATTCATCCAGTCATAGATACGGTCATAGCGAGGGTCGTACCAGGGGTTCCGTATCATCCTTGGTTCCGAATTAAAGCTCACCGAAATACTGTCATCCGGCAGAAAATTATATAAGGAACGGATAAAGGGAAAGGCATTCTGGAAAGCATAATTAAAATATCCCGGCCCTTCGGCATATCCGGCCAGGGTATCAGGTTCCGAGACCCTGGGATAGGATCCGTTCTCGACCCATAAGGTGTTATCGAGGTTCCATAATCCGGCATTGATCCAGTTCAGCGGCTGATAATTGGAATTGGCGTTGGCATAATCATTCAATACCACAGCAGCCATTCCAAGCGCCGAGGCGGTCATGATGCTGTGGTTATCGAACTGGAAATCGAAAAATTTCAGCTGGATGAAAAGAACGGTATATGTGGCCATAGCCCTGGAATAAAGGTTCCCGGTGAAGTGAACCAGGGAATCCCGGGCCGCCAGGTCAGAAATAGAGGATCCTTTCATCAGGTCATAGGCAGTGAGGTAAAATATCAGTTCTTTTGAACGGTGCTGCCATTCCTGGTAGAACACCCACCCGCTCTGGTAACCCACCTTTGTATTCATGTTTTTCAGGAGAAGCTGTGTCCTTGAGACCAGGGAGTCCCTCTCTGCGGGCAAAAGGTTCAGTATATTCCCATTTTCCCACTTCCGGTTCATCAGTATTACGAAAGCCGCTTCCCTGGCTATCAAAGCCCTGGTGAAACGGTCGCCGTCGGTGCTGTCGCCTGAAGGAATGGCGCTGTTTGCAGTAGTCCATACTGAGTGATAAAGATCTGTTACCAGGGGGGTGGATAATGTTGCACGGACCTCCTCAATTGAGTTGCTGTCGAGAAGCGTCCTTGGGTATCTGAGGTCGGCACCGGGCGGGTTCCATGAACCCTGGGGAAAAGCCATCCGCAGACTAAATCCAAAAACCAGGCATATGATCAAACGGAGTTTCATGATATCAAAGGTAATGCACAGGGATGAGATATGGTGGTCTCTTCGACTTTTGCCGGTATAAAGTATTTTATTAGATTTACATTATGATCCTGAAGCAAGTATATCGTTCAAAGGAACATGGCCTGGCGATGTTTATCATTTTTCTCCTGCTTCATGCTTCTGTTGCCGCTCAAACAGCCATGGATATTTCGGGCAAAGTTGCAGATGCAGAAAACGGATCTCCCTTACTGTTTGCCCAGATTGCATTGAGTAATTCAACAACAGGCACTGTGACGAATGAGGACGGACAATTCTTTCTTGGCATCCCTGAAAATCATTTACATGATACAATTGTAATCTCTTATCTCGGTTATGAGACTGCCCGTATGCCTGTTGCCGGTCTGATCGGCAAAACCAGCCTGATATGGCTGAAATCAAAGGAGTTTAACCTCAGGGAGGTGGAAGTGACGGCCCTGACACCCGAAGAGGTTTTAAGGAGGGCATTCATGCGAATACCTGAAAATTACGGAAGGGATTCCATCCTGCTGACTGCGTTCTATCGTTCGCAGAAATTCGCAGGTAAAAAGCTTGCGGAATATACAGAAGCAGTCATTGAAGATTTAAAAGCCGGCTACTTCCACCAGAATACCATGAAGGAGATTCAGGAAGCATATTCACGGTCTAATTATACACATCTGGTGAAAGGAAGGGTTGTTTCCGATACGGCTCTGGTGAATTCGATGGGAGACTTCGGGAAAACGGCAGGGTGCCTTGGATGTATTTTCATGAAGGATATGGTCGAATTTTCATACCATACCATACTTGATGAAGAGACCTTCAGAACGTATTCACTGAAAATGGAGGAACTGGGAAGACCTGGAGGGGGCAGGATCTATCATATTTGGTTTGACCAATCAAAAAAAAATCAGAGGGGATATAAAGGTGAGCTTTTCATAGACGGTAATTCTTTTGCCGTCATGAAAATTAAGCGGAGTATAAGTTACATGGCGTTTTATAAATATGAAAAGGAAAAATATCGTAAAACTTATACGATCAATGATATTCCCGGATGGATTGCCGAAATGCCGTTAATCGATCAAACCTTGAATTACTCGAACAGGGAAAACGGATGGTACCTCAGTTCCATTCGTGACGAAGAATGGATAATTTTTACGCTTCCATCGACAGGGCAAAAAGTCAGAATGGGTTATAAGAATGACCTTGTTATAACCAATGTCACACGCGACCCACTGCAGGTGCGCAGTTTCTCGGGAGATAAAAAAGCGGGGCTGAGACAGCGCTGGGACCAGCTGGCAGGCCAAGCCGATGAGGCATTCTGGGCCAATTATAACTATTTACCTGTTGAAGAGAAATTGAAACAGGACATTAAAGGAATCGGAAGTTACGAAAAGTGAAATTTTAAAACGAAGCATCTCACTTTTCGCTACAGGTCCAGGTTATTCTGAATCACCATCTCCATTGAGTTCAGTTCAAGGGCCACAAGGTTGCCGAAGCCGTCTTTCCCTGAGATATAGGGCCCGTTATCGAGGTCAATGAATTTGTAAACCTTGCTTTTAACAGCCAGCATGATCAGTTCCATATTCACAGGTACATGCCCGTGAATGATCTTACGGTTACCTATCTTCTCAGGCCTGATCTCATAATCGCGAAGCCACAACATGGCGCGAAGATCTTCAAAGGGATTCTCATTGTTAAAGTTCAGGCCGGCATGCACAAGTATGAAGTTCCCGAGAGATACGTAGTATTGCAACCCCCTCATCCATTCGATATATTCCACGGGAACCTGGCGGATGGTTTCGGCTTCGAAGCTGGAGAGGGTTGACTTGCCTCCGATATCAATCCAGACTTTGTGTTTTTTGTCGCCCAGCCTGTGCCACCAGGTGTTCCTGGCCTTTTTTTCGGCATCGTACAATTCGACCATGAAATCCTCGTGGTTCCCTTTCAGGGCGGTCACATTGTACTGATCATTCTGAAGATCCCTTATAAAATCGATGACCCCTTTGGAATCAGGACCACGGTCGACATAATCACCCAGGAAATACAGCTCGTCATTCCGGTTGGGCTTGATCAGTTCGGCCACCAGGCTTTTAAGTGTTTTTGAACAACCGTGAATATCGGGAATTACCCAGCACTTTGGCATCTTATTTCTTCTTTCCCTGGTTGGCGACTTCTTCCATGAGTTTTTTAATGACTTCCGGATCACCCAGAAAGTAATCCTTCTGCAGGTTCATATTATCGTCGAATTCGAAAATATAAGGAATACCGGTAGGCAGATTAAGGCCGACGATCTCCTCATCCGAAATATTTTTCAGGTATTTCACGATACCACGGAGGCTGTTGCCGTGGGCTGCAACCAGGATTTCTTTATGCACAATCAGGTTGGGCTCCATTTCATCCTTCCAATAGGGAACTATACGTTCCACCGTATTTTTCAGGGCTTCGGTTGCAGGAATATCTTTAGGGTCGAGGTCACGGTAACGGGGATCGTATTTCGGATGGCGGGGATCGTCTTCGGGCAGGGGAGGAGGAGCAACATCGTAACTTCTTCTCCAGATAAGCACCTGCTTGTCACCGTATTTCTCAACCATTTCAGTCTTGTTCAGCCCCTGCAGGTTCCCGTAATGTTTTTCATTCAACCTCCAGGTTTTGTGAACTGGGATCCACAGGAGGTCCATTTGTTCCTGGATGAGCCAGAGGGTGCGTATAGCACGGGTAAGATATGAAGTATAGGCTATTTTGAAATCGAACCCTTCTTTTTTAAGAGTTTGCCCGGCTTCCGTTGCTTCCCTGATACCACGCTCTGAAAGGTCTACATCGGTCCACCCGGTAAAACGGTTTTCCTTGTTCCAGGTGCTTTCGCCGTGACGGATTAATACGAGTTTGTTCATTTCGATTTATTTGGTTTACAGGGCAAAAGTATAAAATAATCTGCATTTTCCATACCTTTGGCACTTCGAAGATACTCAATATGCAGCAATACAAGCGACTTAACAACATCCTTGGCTGGATGGTATTCGTAATTGCCTCCGCCGTTTTCATTTTAACTTCCGAGCCGACCATGAGCTACTGGGATTGCGGGGAGTATATCTCGACCAGTTATAAGCTGGAAGTCGGCCATGCCCCGGGGGCTCCTCTTTTCCAGATGATAGGCAGGTTCTTCTCCCTGTTTGCCATGGGGGATGTAACCAAAGTCGCCCGAATGATCAATACCATGAGCGCCCTTTCAAGCGGGCTTACTATCCTGTTCCTTTTCTGGAGCATTACCATGCTGGCAAAAAAGTTTGTTGTGCGAAATGAGGAAATGAGCAAAGCTAAAATGCATCTTATTTTTGCTGCCGGATTGGTTGGTTCCCTGGCTTATACATTCACCGATTCATTCTGGTTTTCGGCCGTGGAAGGGGAAGTGTATGCAATGTCATCCTTCTTCACAGCCATTGTGTTCTGGGCCATGCTTAAATGGGAAGAACATGCCGATGAGTCCCACAATTACCGCTGGCTTATCCTGATCGCTTACCTCATGGGACTTTCAATAGGCGTTCATATGCTCAACCTTCTGACCATTCCTGCCATGGGCATGATCTGGTACTTCAGGAAGTACAAGAACCCGAACTGGAAAGGCATACTGCTGGCAATGACCGTCTCGGTGCTCATTCTCGGCACTGTAATGTCGGTTATCATTCCCGGAGTCCTGAAGCTCGCTGCCTTGTTTGAACGCTTCTCGGTCAATTCTTTGAGCCTTCCATTTAATATCGGCACAATAATTTTTTTCCTGATCCTGATAGCATCAATTGTTTTCGGACTGCGTTATTCGGCGAATAAACTGCAACCCGCGTGGAACGCGATATTACTGGCATTCTCTTTTATTTTGATCGGCTATTCTTCATTCTTTATGCTGGTAATCCGCAGTAATGCCGATACGCCTATCGACGAGAATAATCCCGAAAATGCCATGTACCTGCTGGCATATCTTAACCGTGAGCAATACGGCGACTGGCCTATCCTGAATGGACCGTATTATAATGCACCTGCAATCGACCATGAAAACGGAAGCCCGGTTTATACAAAGGATAAAAAGACAGGCCGGTATGAGATCACCGATAAAAGGGAAAAGGTTGAGCCGGTTTATGATCCCAGGTTTACAACTATTTTTCCCAGGATGTGGTCAAATCGGGAAGCCCGCCACGCCAGGGAATATATAAAATGGGGCGGCATTCAGGGCGTTCCCGTGCAGGTTCAGCTTGGCGAAAAAACTGAAACCCTCATGAAGCCTACCTTCGGAGAGAATCTCACCTTCATGTGGAACTACCAGGTTATCCATATGTACTACCGTTACTTTATGTGGAATTTCGCCGGAAAGCAGAATGACTTCCATTCTGCCCCTTATCTTTGGGATACTGGGCTTGTATTTAACTGTACGAAAAGATTATAAGTCGTTCATTGTCGTTGGCTTGCTGTTCCTGATGACAGGTCTCGCCATTGTCATATACCTGAACCAGTATTCCCCCCAGCCAAGGGAAAGGGATTATGCCTTTGCCGGCTCGTTTTATGCGTTTGCCATATGGATTGGCTATGGTGTGATCTTCCTGGCCGAAACACTGGGCCGGTGGATGAAAGCAAACCTGGCCCTGATCATATCCCTGGTTCTCGGCCTCATCACCGTTGGCGTGATGGCTCAGCAGGGTTGGGACGATCACGACCGTTCGGGCCGTTATACCGCCCTGGCGATGGCCGAAAATTACCTGAATTCATGCGCTCCCAACTCAATCCTGTTTACGAACGGCGATAACGACACTTTCCCCTTATGGTATGCCCAGGAAGTTGAAAAGATCCGCACCGATGTGAGGGTAGTCAATTTAAGCCTTCTGAACATGGACTGGTATATCGACCAGATGACAAGGAAAGCTTATGATTCGGATCCTGTGCCGTTTTCAATGACCCGCGAAAAATACAGGCAGGGGAATCATGACGTTACCTACCTTATCGAAGACCCCTCGTTTAAAGATAAGTATGTCGATATCCGCCAGTTATTCCGTATCATCAATACCGATGAATCAAAGCTGAAGATGAATCCCGATGGAGGCAATGGACTGTATGATTATTTTCCTACCCGGAAATTTTACCTTCCTTCCGATTCGGCTGAACTGATAAGGAGCGGCGCGGTTCCTGCCTGTTATGCAGGAAGGATTGAAGACCTTTCATGGGAGATTAAAAGGGAAGGTATAGAAAAAGCCAACCTGATGATCCTTGACCTGCTGGCAACAAATAACTGGAAACGCCCGGTTTACTTTGTTGTTTCGACAGGGGCTGAAACCTATATCGGCCTTGATAAATATTTGCACCAGGAAGGTCTGACATACCGGCTTCTTCCTGTGAGGGCCGGGGTAAACGAAGGAGAGCTGGGCGATGTGAACACCCTGGTGATGTATGACAACCTGATGAACAAATTCAGGTTTGGCGGATTGAATAATCCCAAAGTCTACCTGGATGAAACCAATTTGCACATGGTGATGAACATCCGTTCGGTCTACGCCCGGCTTGTTACAGCGCTTCTTGCTGAAGGCAAAAAGGACTCGGCCCGGAAAGTGATAGAGCATTGTCTCGACGAGATGCCTGATAAAACAATCCCTTACGATTATTTCGTGGTTTCCCTTGCCGACGGGTTTTATAAAACAGGCGATGTGAAAAAGGCCAACGAAATTTCTCAAAAACTTATCAGTGGATCAACAGAAAAACTGGCATACTATTTTTCATTTCCCGATAAAGACCTGAAGGATATGGAAATCCCCATGCAGGAAAGCCTGTTTACTCTTCAGAGAATCGGAGTATGCACAAAGAATGCCAGGCAGGAGGATCTGGCCAAACTCGCCGATCAGAACCTTACTAAATACTATGATCTTTATATAAATAAAGTCTACAGGCCAGAGTAATCATGTACGCTGTTCGTCCCCCTTGGTTCTACAGGGCGCTTAGCCCTCATTACCTTCTTTGCCGGGTCCCTTCGGAAAGCAAAGTGGCCTACCTCACATTCGACGACGGGCCGGTCCCTGAAGCGACACCTGATGTCCTGGACATTCTCGCAAGGTTTAATATCAAAGCAACATTCTTTTGCGTAGGCGATAACGTGAGAAAACATAAGGATATTTTTGAACGGATTACTGCGGATGGGCATGCCGTCGGCAACCATTCATTCAACCACCTTAGTGGATGGAAAACGTCGCCCGGAAGCTATTATAACAATGTAATGAAATGCCGGGAATTCTTCGACAGCAAGCTGTTCAGGCCGCCCCATGGAAGGTTTACCCCGGGACAGTATTTTGTTCTCAGAAATGATTTCCGCTTCGTCCTTTGGTCTGTTCTGACCATGGACTACCACCATGCCGTAAGCCCTGAACAATGCCTGCGTAATGCCAGAGAGAACCTCGAACCGGGCGCTATCATCGTTTTCCATGACTCCATCAAGGCAAGGGAAAAGATGCTTTATGCCATGCCGGGATTCATTGAGCATGCCCTTGGACAGGGGTATAGGTTTGAGGCACTTTCAGCTGGGATGTAAGATGCAGGATGCAAGTGTCTGGATATAGCGCTTCGCGCCGATAACTGGATATCCAGTTATCCCGCTATCCAGTTATCCCGCATCCTACATCTCCCCCTGGTCGGCGAAACTATAGTAGTTGTCATCCCCCACGATGATATGGTCCAGCACATCGATATCAAGCAGCAATCCGGCATCCCTTATCTTACGGGTAAGCTTTTTATCAGCTTCGCTGGGCTCCAGGTTCCCCGAGGGATGGTTATGCCCTATGATGATAGAAGAAGCATGAGCCTCCAGCACTATGTTGAAGATCTTCTTTGGATCGACCACGGTGCCTGATATGCCTCCTTCGCTGATCTGGATCTTTCGTAAAAGTTTGTTGCCCCGGTTCAGCAAAAGCATCCAGAACTGCTCGTAAAGATGGTCTCCCATCAGGCTGCTGAAGATTTCATAAGCCTGCCGGCTTTGGGTGATCTTGTCGAGGCTCACGGCCCCGGCTTCGTTCCTGCGGCGCCCCAGTTCAAGAGCTGCCATAATGGTCAGCGCCTTTGCCTTACCAATGCCTTTCTCCTTTATCAGGTCACTCAGGCACATTTTCGACAGTTCAATAAGGTTGTTCCCTGCTTTCTGCAGAATGTTCTTCGAAAGATCGACGGCCGATTCGTGCCGGGTGCCCGTGCTGATGAGAATAGCCAGCAATTCGGTATCGCTCAGTGCATGCCTCCCCTTCATTTCCAGTTTTTCCCTTGGCCTGTCGTCTTCGGCCCACTGATTGATAGGGATATGGTTTATATAATTATCCATTTTGTTTATTCTCTTAATCCGCCAATCAGCCGTAAGTGATATCTTTATTCAATTATTTTTTATGTTTGCAGATGAAATCTTCCTGCGATGAAGTCTGATATCATTTATCTCGAACGCGTCGATTCCACAAATGCGTATGCCAAAAAGCTTCTCAATGGATCCTCGGCAGGGGAGGGAACGGTTGTATGGGCCGGGGAACAGTATGCAGGGCGGGGACTGGGTGAAAATACCTGGTATTCCGGGGCCGGGCTGAACCTGACCTTCAGCCTCATCCTTGAGCCCCTGTTTCTTCAGCCCGATAATTTGTTTTGCCTCAACAAAGCGGTTGCAGTGGCTGTTTTGCATACAATACGTCATGAACTTCCAGGTGGAATTCAGGCTACAATCAAATGGCCCAACGATATTTATGCCGGTAATCATAAACTTGGGGGGATACTGATTGAACATACAATTCTTGGAACCGCAATCAAACATACAGTGATCGGGGTCGGCATTAACCTGAACCAGGAAAAATTTCCGGCCGGGATCCCGAATCCAGTTTCATTACTTCAGCTTACTGGGAAACAGTATGATCCCCGGAATATGCTTGAGCAAACCATCTCAAACCTTGCAAGAGAATATTCACGTCTCAGCAGTGCTGAATGTGACGAAATTGTTTCAGAGTACGATGCTAATCTTTTAGGATTGGGCAAGAACCTTGTTTTCACTGCCTCAGCTTCCTCTTTCAACGGCAATATCCAGGGTGTGGATGATCTGGGAAGGCTGTGTGTTATGACTGAGGATGGCGTTCTGCGAAAGTTCAGCCATGGGGAAGTTGTCATGCAGTGACCTGTGACCGGTGAACCGATTCCCGGATCCCGAGTCACGGTTACCTGTTATATCGTTTCCCGAACATCACGCTCAGATAGACCGTGAGAAACAGGTTCTGTTTGGGATTCAGGGCCATGATTGCGATTGCAACAGGACTGTAATCAAGAGTTGCCCCGACTTCCAGCGAGGAAATCATCTTGTTCTGGCTACCGAATTCGAAATCAAGCCCGGTCTTGGTGTACAGGCCCGGGAAGAAATTAAGTTCAAGTATGCCTGCGAGAAATGAACCCCGGCCGTATATATAATCGGGGTTGATATCGGCCGAATACTTTTGCTCCCTTAGTTCATAATTAGAACCGGTTGTCTGGAAAGCCACAAATACATACGCAGGTTTGGTGATACCGACACTTAATCCGCCGTAAAATATTCCGCTTACCTGCACCCCTCCCCAGTATGGTTTCCGGTTGAAGATGTAATTAAGACCGACGCCTCCCCTGAGAAATGAAACATAGTTAAGCTTGCCGAAGAAATAGGGCCTGGAGTTGGAATAATACGGATTGACGACCCTCACCTCCTTGGCCGATTTATAGGTCGACCATTCGATCTCCCACATGAATTGTTTAAGGGCTGTAAGGTTATAACCTTTCCGGAATTTGAGCCCCCATCCGTTGGAATGCAGGATGGCCCCGAGGCTCCACTGACGTTCAAATAACACATTGTCGGGGACCGAATCGCTGTAATCATGGAAGGTGTCCTGGGCCCTTAAAAGGCAGGGAACCGAGATCATCAGAAACACCAGGCAAGCGATCTTTTTCATTTTTATCTGAACGACAAAACAAAAGTAAGAAAAATAAAAAGGCTGCCCTTATTAGGAAAGGAGCAGCCTTAAAATTCCTTAATAAAGCTTATCAGCGACGTTCCATTTGGTATCTTTGCTTTTCACCGTAAGCGGCGCAACTCCTGTTTGAAGTGCAAGAATAGACAATACCTAAAAGTACCACTGATAATAATAAGATAGCTATTTTTTTCATTTTATAAACCAGGATTTATAAAGTTTTGCAAAGGTACACAATATTAGGTAATAAACTCAAGTTTGACCACATTATTGTTTAAAGTTATTAACGAGCCTAAGTTTATAACCCTGACATCATGACAGATCAGCTAAACCCGGCAATAGAAGAGAGCTGGAAGCTTGTTTTAGGAGAGGAATTCAGGAAGCCTTATATGGCCGGCCTCAAAGGATTTCTTGTCAATGAAAAGATGAAATTCCGTGTGTTTCCCCCGGGCTCCCTTATCTTCAATGCATTCAACCAAACTCCATTCAATGATGTTAAGGTGGTCATTCTGGGTCAGGATCCTTATCATGGTTATGGGGAAGCCCATGGTTTATGTTTTTCAGTGGTTGAAGGGATCACAAAACCCCCTTCCCTGGTCAATATTTTCAAAGAGATCGGGAATGACCTCGGGATCAATCCTCCCATGCATGGCGACCTTACTCGCTGGGCCAAACAGGGGGTCCTTCTGCTCAATGCCACACTCACAGTTCGCGAGAACCAAGCAGGATCTCACCAGAATAAAGGTTGGGAATCGTTTACCGATGAAGCCATCAGGCAACTTTCGAGCCGTCGCGAAGGTCTTATCTTTGTATTATGGGGTAAATTTGCAGAAGCAAAGTCTGTACTGATCGATAAGTCAAAGCATTTTATCCTGTCGGCCCCGCATCCGTCGCCATTCTCGGCCAACAGGGGATTTTTCGGCTGCAGGCATTTTTCACATATCAATGAATTACTGAAGCAGATGGGTAAACAGGAGATCGACTGGAGCCTGGAATGAAGACAAACATGAACATGAGAAATAGTAAATCAGCCGGTTCTGTTTTCATAACCGCTATTTGTTTATTAATGGGCTTACTGATTATCCATTCATGTAAAAAATCAGGTACCACTGAAGAAGGACCTTCCAAACCCACCACCCTGATAATTCGCTTTGCAAACATGGTCGACACGCTTCCGCTTGTCCTTGACACCATGATGTATAAAAATTCATCGGATGATTTTTATAAGGTGACAGACCTTCAATATTTTGTGTCAGATATTACCCTTCACCGGAACGATGGAGTTGTATACAGGGCCCTCAATAATGATGGAATTCACTATGTTGATGCAAGAATACCTTTAACTTTGTATTGGACTATTAACGTTTCGGTGCCATCCGGAACATTCGATTCTATATCCTTAACTTTCGGCTTAAATGCTGAAAAGAATTATTCCAACCGCTTTCTTAATCCGCCGGAACGGGATATGAACTGGCCCGAGGTCCTGGGAGGAGGGTATCATTACATGAAAATGAACCTGTCGTGGCAGAAGTCAGGTATGAACAGGGCCTACCCCTTTAATTTTCATCTTGGGATAGGCCAGATCTATAAAGGGAACATTATCAACACTGATTCCATAGAACGCTATGTTCAGAACTTCTTTTATGTTAACCTGCCCGCTTCCTCATTTTCGATCAGCCAGGGCCAGATCAGATTACTGGTTCTAAAAATGAATGTCAACAGTTGGTTCAGCGGTAATAATGACTTTGATTTTGCAAAATATCCGAATATGATGATGCAAAACCAGAACGCAATGCATAATGCCTGTTTGAATGGGAAGAATGCGTTTACTGTAAGGTTTACAAGCGGGGGGGAATGAGGAACAGGATAGCGGGATAACGGGATAGCGGGATAAGAGGATAACTGGATAAGAGGATAGCGGGTTTAAAATGAAACATAAAACGTTAAATATAAAATCAGATCCCGGATCCCGCTTCCCGGATCCCGCATCCTGCATCCTGCATCCTGCATCCTGCATCCTCTTACTTACCTCCCTGCTCATTATCTCCTCCTCATGCACAAAGAGTTCGCAGGACGCCACAACGACTAAAGCAACGCCTTATTTCATCAGCATACCGAAATATTTTCCCTCGGAACTGAATATCCCTGCCGACAATCCAATGACTGTTGAAGGAGTTGAACTGGGCCGTTACCTTTTTTATGATGGAAGGATCTCGGGCCGTACCGAGCCCGATTCCCTGATGAGCTGCTGTACATGCCATGTTCAGGCCCATTCTTTTGTTTGCGGAACAGGGAATCCCCGATTCCCCGGCGGCCACCCTCGCGGGCTTACCGGTATTTATACTCCTCACTTCATGCTTCCCATGATCAACCTGGTATGGGTGACTAACGGCTACCTCTGGAACGGATCGCTTGCACCGGCTAATCCGCTCGAGTCAAAGCGAAGGCTGGAAGATATGTGCTGGATGGCGATCGTGGCACCCCACGAGATCTCAGGAGATACCCTGCGTTCCAGGGCACTCATCCAAAGCATAGAAGGGTATCCCGAATTATTTGAAAAAGCTTTTGGCAGCAAAACCGTTACCGTAAAAAATATGGGCAGGGCTATTGCCCAATTTGTGCGTACCCTCATCTCGGCCAACTCAAAGTTCGACAGGTATTTGGAAGGGAAAGTCCAGCTTACCGAAAAGGAACGCAAGGGCTATGTGCTTTTCATGACCGAAACCGGTGGTGACTGTTTTCACTGCCACGGAGGGGAAGGAAATCCGCTGTTTACTACGAATCTTTTTTACAATAACGGCCTGGACAGCGTATTTGCTGATCCATTTGACAGGTACAGCTATACTCATCATTCCACGGATGTTGGAGTTTATGTGGCCCCTACATTGAGAAATGTCGCTTTTACCGCACCTTATATGCACGACGGACGGTTTAAATCACTGGAAGAAGTTATTAATTTTTATAGTTCAGGACTGGTATGGTCGCCAAGTATCAGCACCCTGATGCATCATATTTCCACTCACGGGGTGCAGTTGACCCCATCACAGAAATCTGACCTTAAAGATTTCATCTTAACATTGACCGACAGCAGTTTTGTGACTAATAATGCGTTTTCCAGACCGCTCAGGCTTCCTGGTGAAAAATGAGGATATCCTATGATCGTTAAATCAAACTGCAAAATAAACCTGGGACTTAATGTCGTGAGAAAACGGACCGACGGCTATCACGAT
>JAPLDN010000404.1 GCA_026391755.1 Bacteroidota bacterium | reverse complement strand
CCCGACCGGGAAACCGAATAATCCCAAAAATCATCCTGTCGGAAAACTGAATATCTCAACCGAGATCCCGGCCACCTTGTTTTATGATGAAGACAATGCCGGCGAAATGAGATCCTGTAATCAGGTGGTTATTGTAAATTCAAAGCCGGGACCCCATATTCTGACATTCAGGACCCTATCAAATGAATATCGAAAGAAGATCGTTGTTGATTCAGGGGCAACGTGTTATTATAAACTTCGAAAGGATTCACTACTTTCCGATTCAACCATCCATGGAAACCTGGTCTCGGCTCATCCGCAGAAAATAGCAAACTATTATATTCCTTTCAGGGAAGCATTCACCCTGCAATTTAAACCGGGCTATGCATTTAAGACCAACGGATCGGGCTTTGATGGTCAGATCATTGCTGCTTATTATTTCAACCAGAAATTTTCACTCGGATTAGGTTCAGGCTATAACAGTTATTCTACACATATGGTGTGGGCTTATATAAATACGTCAGGATGGTTTGATATTGATAACATCCAGACCACTTACTTCCAGGTATCCAGCATCCCTGTCTTTGTTAATATTTCATTGTACTTTGTTAAGAAGCGATTTACCCCTTTTCTCTCCTTTAGCGGTGGACTGAGTTTCCCTGTCACCGGTTCAGCGACCGGCAGTTTTACCGGACAAGGCCCTTATTATCTTTCTGCCGCTAATACACATTACTTCAGGATTGACCAGATGAACATGGGTGGTTATATTGGAATTGACATCGGGTGTAAGTATTATATCAATCCCATGGTAGATATGGGCCTTTCATTTGGTTTTGATATGAATTTCAACACATTAAAAGGAAAGTTTTATGATGACCCCTATTTCCAGGACTATGTAGGTTTACTTAATTACACGGATATAAGGGCTGCTTTCTGCATCCGCCTTGTGATGGGATTGAACCTGAATGAAGAAACGGTTCATCAGGCCAGGTAGAATATGAAAAACCAGTTGCGGAGAGACTGGATCCGTAATCGAACCTTTCACTACAATTCCATATTATTTAATGATGTTTCAAAGGCTTGAAAAAATTGACACTTCAAGCAAAAACAGGTATCGATAAAATTTCATAGAATTTACTTGGATTTCACGTAATATGTGTGTAGATTTGTGTGATTTCAAATCACATATAATATTGCATTAAAGGATTCAACAATCATCTTTTATCTAAATTGATTTCTTATGGCTTCCAGAACACCCCGGGTCAGGTTTTTCCTTGAAAAGCGAAAGGATAAAGCTACTGGTGAATTGATTATCAAGGACGTCCCAATCCGCTTTTCTTTAACTTATTGATCACGATATATGTCCTTTACCGGTCAGAGAATTGATGAGAACAAATGGGATAATGGCAAGGTCAAATCATCGCACTCCAATGCCAGTAGGATAAATAAATCCTTATCTGATTTTAAAAAGGAACTTGAAGACTTGTGTTATGATGCATGGGACAAGAATATCAACATCACGACCAGGTACCTTTCTTCAAATTTGAAAAAGAATAAACAAAGTGATAAGGGCTTTTTTGATCACATGGATCAATTCATTGAACTAGGAAAAAAGAAATGGCAAGATGGTACGGTTACAAAATTTACTACGATGAAAAACCACTTACAAACTTTAGCAACTGAGAACCGGCTTAAAATCAATTAC
>JAPLDN010000012.1 GCA_026391755.1 Bacteroidota bacterium | reverse complement strand
ACTTCTCCTGTTTTGAGATAGTCGGCGACTCACCTTTAGTACCAAGCACAACGATAAACTCACATACGCCCTCAATAATAAAATTCATAACCTTACCGTAGGCATTTAAATCGATAGCACCTGATTTTTTAAACTGACTTACTATTGCAACCCCTGTGCCTTTTATTTTACTGCGGATATTTTTCATTGGTTTTAATAATCGTTAAATAATGCCTTATCTGAAAAACGTACTCATCGAAAGTTATAGCGGGCTTAACATCGATCATCAGATCATAATAAGAAGTATTGTCTTCCGAAAACCTTCCTACCCGGCATATAGCTTTGGACAGGCCGGCAATGTATTTCAGTGGGAATGAATCGGCCAGGCTCAGATCGATAAGGAGGTCAAATTCCTTATCCATAAAACTCCTCACTGTATGGTGTATCGGTCTGTAAAACCAGGTAACATCTTTTTTAGAAAAGAAATCATAAGACAGCTTCGGAAGGAACCTCTGTATAAGACTTTTGCTTTTCACAAAGCCCAAGGCCTTCACTTCTTTGTGCTCCTGCTGCAACTGGGTCACAAATTCAGACACCTTATCATAATCAGGAACTTCTTCAAGAGTGTACAGGATTCCTATTCTCCTGGCTTCAGGAAGATTCATCATTCCATGAGACTGAATGTTCCTGGATTGTTCCTTTTTAAAATAATACTGCCCGATTTTTCTTCTGATCCTCTTAAACATAAGCTGGTTTACTTAAACATACTTGATTTCTGCAAAGTTACGATAAAAGGATATAACGGCAAATCGCTGAAAAGATTATAGGATCGATTAAGGGTTTTTGTATTTTTACGCAACAGAAATTCAGGGTATGCCCCAATATGATATAAACATTTACACTCTTCTTTATGCCTTGACTGTAGTCATTTCTTTAATGGCGGCAGTAATTGCTTACCAGCACCGCAAAGTTTCCGGGGGGCTCACGCTTACCGTTCTTATGCTTTTAACAGCATGGTGGTGCCTTGGAGGCCTGTTTGAGACCTCTTCGGTAGCTCCTTCTGCAAAATTCCTTTGGTCGAAAATCGAGTATTTCGGAGGAGTTAACGTTCCTGTTTTCTTCTTCCTGTTAACTATTCAGTACACCCACCCTGCAGTAAAATTAAAATCAACCTGGATCTTTTCATTGTTTATTATTCCTGCATTTACCTTGATAGCTGCAGTGACTAATGATTACCATCACTTCATCTGGACCGGTTTTTCTCCGGGTCCGGCCGGGTCAAACCAGATCATCTATGAACACGGGGCCTGGTTCTGGATCGGGTTTATGGGCTACTCCTACCTCATGTTACTGTTAAGTATCGTCCTATTGATCAATTCACTCGTTCAATACAGGCATACATTCAGGTACCAGATGATCGCGGTTGTAATTGCCGCTTTGCTCCCATGGACAGGCAATATCCTTTACCTCCTGGGGATGAATCCTTTGCCCGGGTTGGATCTTACAAGGATCGCCTTCTCTGGTTCAGGAATCATCCTTGTTTATGCCATAGCAAAACTAAGGTTTCTGGATCTTCTGCCAAGGGCGAGGGCTTTATTGCTCGAAACAATGCAGGATGGTTTGCTCGTTTTAGACGCCTCAAAAAGAATCGTTGATATTAATCCTTCGGCAAGATCTATACTGGGGATTGCCGCGGACGATAATATTACCGG
>JAPLDN010000151.1 GCA_026391755.1 Bacteroidota bacterium | reverse complement strand
GCCATGGTAAACTTAAAATTCAGAACTTTAAACCCTTTGCGTATGAAAAAAATTGGCATTCTTTTATTGATGAGCATTTTTATTTTTGCCGGAAGCAATTTGTTTTCACAAAAGCTCAAATCAGGAAATCTTTCAGTACTGAAAGGTCAGAAAACCATTAATCTTCAGTTTGATTATAAGAATATGAAAGTCGGGAAGTTCGACAAGGAGGAAGATTATATCACGAAAGGGACGGCCGACAGGAATGACAAGAAAGCCGGAACAGGTGATGCCTGGGCTGTTAAATGGAAGAGTGATCAAACCGATCGCTTTCCTGCAGCTTTTACCGAAGCTTTTAATAATAAAGCTGAAGACTGCGGTCTTGAATTAAAATCGAATGCAACGGATGCTGCATATACAATGGTTGTTCATACCAGGTTTATGGAGCAGGGCGTTGAAGCCTATGTGGGGACAAAGGCATCGGAGGTTGATCTCGTGATTGACATAGTTGAGACAAAAGCCCCCGACAAAGTTATAGCCTCCATTGAAGCCACAGGAAAAGGAAGCACTTCTCGTATGACAGTTGGTGGCGTGCCGGTTAGCAAAGAAACTTATGATACGGGTTTAAGAATATCAGAAGCATATGAATCGGCAGGGAAACCCCTTGGAAAATTTTTCTGCAAGGAACTGAAATAAAGGTTCCTTACTCCTTTAAAAAAAGGCTGCCGGAAGTTCCGGCAGCCTTTTTTTTCTACAACCCATATTATTTCCGGGTATAAATCTCAATTCCTGAAAGAAAGGTTGAAAGTACTTTCGTCCCTGGTATTTCGCTCTCCTCCACAAGCATAATATCCTTGTCAAGTATCACAAAATCAGCGCTTTTACCTACTTCAATACTTCCAATTTCATCCTCCCAGAAATCAGCCTTTGCTGCCCATATGGTTATAGACCTTAAAGCTTCTTCCCTGCTTAGTGCATTTTCAGGCTGAAAACCACCAGCCGGTTTTCCTTCCTTATCCCTGCGGGCAACTGATGCATAAAAAGTCAATAATGGTGAAATGTTCTCGATAGGGAAATCAGTTCCATTGGCAAGCCATCCATTTTGCATAAGAAGACTCTTGTAGGCATAAGCCCAACTAATCCTGTCGGGTCCAAGCCTGTCTTTAGCCCAGCCCATATCTGATGTTGCATGCGTAGCCTGGATCGACGGGATAACTGAAAAATCCCTGAACTTATGCAAATCGGCCGGATCCACAACCTGGCAATGCTCAATTCTCCAACGCCTGTCATTCGTTCCTTTCAGGTATTCACTGTAAACGCCGAGGACCATATTGTTTGCCGAGTCCCCAATGGCATGGGTGTTGAGCTGGTAACCATATTCAAGACAAAGTTTGCAAATTTTTCTCAGGGAATCGGCCGAAACGACCTGTATTCCCCTCTGACCAGGCATGTCGGAGTAAGCTTGCTTCAGGAAAGCTGTCCGGCTACCAAGGCTGCCATCAGCATACATTTTAACCGAATTTATATGAATGCGGGAATTTTTATACGGCCCTTTTCGGATATACTGTTTGATATTCTCGCTGCTGGGTTCCAGCATCGCATAAACTCGGATCATACGGGAAGAGCCAGGCTCTGAAGATAAGTCGCAATAAAGCCTGGCAGTTTCAGCGTTCAGGCCCGCATCGCTGACGGTTGTCAGTCCGACAGCAAAACAATTTTCCCTGGCTTTCGCAATCAGACTCAGAAGCAAGCCAGGCTCCGGTTTCGGGATAGCATTCCGCATTTGATCTGCCGCATCTTCACTGAGAATTCCTGTAAGCATTCCATGACGGGTTTCAACCTCAGCGGGTTTAAATGTATTCTGAAGGCCGATACCGGCCTTTTGCAAAGCCATTTTATTTGCAAGTACTACATGACCGTCGATACGGGTAAGCACTACAGGATTCTCAGGATAAAGCTCATCCAATTTCCTGCGGTCAGGAAATGTCTTTTCTTTCCACAGATTATGATCCCATCCTCTTCCCACAATCCAATCACCAGGCTTATATTTTCCAAATTGCTGAATCCGGCTTAGGACCTCATCAAAGGACTTGCAGCCATTTAACTCTATATGCCTGAAATTCAGTGCATATCCGTAAAAATGGCAATGGGCGTCTATAAACCCGGGGTAAATTGGTTTCCCCTCTGCGTCAAGCATTTTATCAGATTCATATTTCTTCAGAATGTCCTTTGTCGAACCCGTTGCCAAAATCTTCCCATTATTTACAGCCATTGCCTCTGAAATTGTGAGAACTGAATCAACAGTGTAGATCTTCGCGTGATAAATTATCAAATCGGTCTTGGTTTTCATCAGGTTGCAGGAATTAAGCAGGAACAGAAGGGTTAAACCTGGCATTAACAACTTTTTATTCATGGGCCAATTAGCTGAATTTGATCAGAGTATTCAAAAGTAGGAAACAATTTTCACGAAAACTTGACTTTAATACAAATGATTTTATATTTTTGTAAGATATTAACACGATATATTAATGCTATATAAATCTATTACACCTAGATTTATTGTTGTTTTTTCAGTAATTCTTACTGCAGCCCTGTTACGGTTGCTCCCGCATTGGCCAAACTTTACACCGATTGCGGCTATGGCTTTGTTTGCAGGTACCTATTTCGACAGAAAGCAATACGCTTTCGCCATTCCGGTCGCCGCGATGTTCATCAGCGACCTCATTATCGGTCTTCACGCAAACATGCCTGCCGTATATCTGAGTTTTGCCATTACGGTTGTTCTGGGTATGGCTATCCGGAAAAAAGTTACAGTTGGATCAGTATTCACAGCTTCTCTTGCATCCGCTGTTATCTTCTTCCTGATCACCAACTTCTCTTCATGGCTTGCCATGGGGTTGTATCCAAAAAATTTCACGGGCCTTATCGAATGTTATATCGCAGGCCTGGTTTTTTTCAGGGACACAACTAACGGGTTCTCATTCTTTGTGAATGATATCCTGGGAACAACGTTTTTCAGCGCCGTATTTTATGGAGCCTTTTATCTGGTACAGATGAGGTTTCCAGTGTTGGACAGGTCAAGGTTCTAATCAAACATCTGCTCCTCTCTTTCGAGGAGCAGGATGGAATTCTGAGGCACAATAAAGTACTTCTCGTCATTGAAAATTATTTCAATGGCCCCTTTTTGAAGGAATATTGCCAAGTCCCCTTCTTTTGCCTGAAGCGGGATATATTTTATTTTCTCTTCATTCTTTTTCCAGCTTTCATTGAAATCATCTGATAACAGTGGTATTGGATACCCGGGCCCGATTTTCACAACAAAGCCTGTCTGGATTTCTTCCTTTTCCTGATAACCTGGCGGAAGAAATAAACCTGCTTTGGTCTTGTTAGATATCTTTTTGGGT
>JAPLDN010000176.1 GCA_026391755.1 Bacteroidota bacterium | reverse complement strand
GGGCCTGTTGAGCGTGTCGTAAAGTTCAGGCCGGCGTCGACCGAACGGTATAATCCCTGAAACCCGCTAGAGACGTCGGAATTCAGGATGTACACATAATTGGGATTAGCTGCCGAAACTCCAATCACACTGCGCTGCCCGCTAACAATACCTGATGTTATCTCAGTAAAGCTAACCCCATTATCAACAGAACGGTAAAAGTTAGTTCCGGCGACCGCGTATACAATATTCGGGTCAGCGGGTTTGAATTTAATATCGGTGAAATTCCCGGTTCTCGAAATTGTCCAGCTGGCTCCACCATTTACCGACCTGAAAACTCCGCTGCTTGTTGCAGCAAGGATGATAAGGGGGGTTGATGGGTGTTGGATCATATATCCAACCGTGCAATTTCCCATTCCGGTGCTGGATGGTACCCATGTTTGACCGTCGTCATTGCTTTTATAAACTCCCAGTCCGGGAGCATCTCCGTGATCACGGTCCCCTGAGCCAATCAGTATTGTATTCGGATTTGAATAATCAACTATTATTGCTGAAACACCAAGTGTTGGAATCGTGTCGGTAGTTGTATACCAGTTAAGCCCCCTGTTAGTAGTATACCAGAAACCACCCGACGGAGTTCCCACATAAAGTTTGTTAGGATCGATAGGATGAAAAGCAATGGTATTTAAACGTCCAAGTCCCAGGTACCCGGCCGGCCCGGGAGAAGGAATAGTCGAAGGACCAAGTGATATCCAGTTCCCGGTTTGGGAATGCTTGGCAGAGTTGAACGCATTGTATGCATTATAGGTGGCATCCGGGGCCGGTTTTGAACCATCCGCATTTACACGGCTCTGCATCATGTATTCCCAGCGCTTGAATGACTTCCAACCGCAACCTTTAGTTATCTTCCTGTCCTTCCAGTAAATGTTAAAGGCCCTTTGCGTCTTGAAGAAATTTGCATTCGGGTCCCGCATCATTTCAATCCAGTAGGGATAGGTTGCGGTATCATGCTGCAAGCTTTGGGATATCACAAGCGCCGGTTTCCCTAAGGCAAAGCCCAGGAGGAAAAGAAGAAAAATTTTTTTCATTGGGAATTTAGGTTATTAACCTAGCAAAAGTACAAAAAAAGCTGCTTAGGATCGAAGGCGAAAGTTCATCACTTTGCTTATTTTTGCGCGATGATAAAAAACGAAGGCTTTAGCCGTTGTTTCCATTGTGGGGAGGACTGTGGTTCAAGTATTATCTTGTTTGATGAGAAGCAATTCTGTTGTTCGGGATGCCAAACGGTATATGAGATACTCAGCGGGAGCAATTCCAGCGAATATTACAATCTTACTGACCACCCCGGGATGAAAACTGCTTTTCCGGAGTTGGGGAAGCGATTTGACTTTCTTGATAATGAAGAGATAAAACAGGAGATTCTTGATTTTTCCGATAACGGGGTTTCGAGAGTTAAATTTTTTATACCCTCCATACATTGCAGCTCCTGTATCTGGCTTCTTGAAAACCTTCACAGGCTTAATGAAGGGATCATGCATTCAACAGTCCACTTTACAAAGAAAGAAGCTGCTTTCACATTCCGCGATTCCGAGATCAGCCTCAGGGGGCTGGTTGAGCTGCTTGCTTCTGTAAATTACGCACCGTATATTTCTCTTGAATCCGTTGATAAATCGTCAAAGAAAAAGATAAACAGGGATGTATATTACCGACTCGGGGTAGCCGGGTTCTGTTTTGGTAACATCATGTTGTTCAGTTTCCCTTCATACCTGGCCATTGATGATACCGTTGAACAGTTCATAAGGCAGAATTTCGGAATACTGAATATCCTGTTGGGCATACCTGTAGCATTCTATTCAGGATCCGGATTCTTCATCTCGGCATACAAGGGCTTAAAAAAACGGTTTATCAGTATAGACCTCCCGATAGCAATTGGTATCCTTGCCTTATTTTTCCGCTCGGTTTATGAAATACTATCGGGTACCGGCCCCGGCTTTATGGATTCACTTGCAGGCCTGATGTTCTTCCTTTTAATAGGGAAATGGTACCAAGGGCTTACATACCAGGCTTTATCCTTTGAAAGGGACTACCGTTCCTACTTCCCTGTGGCTGTTACTTTAATTTCGGGAAAAGGGGAGGAGAGCATCCTCCCCCTGAAGCATCTTAAAACGGGAATGCGGATACTGGTAAGGAATAATGAGCTGATACCTGCCGATGCAATACTTGTGAAGGGGGAAGGATCTATTGATTACAGCTTCGTGAGCGGGGAGTCTGACCCTGTAAAGAAAACTGAGGGGCAGAGGATATTTGCCGGTGGAAAGCAGTCGGGCCCGGCCATAGAGCTGATCATTGAAAAGGAAGTTACCCAGAGCAAACTTACAGAGTTGTGGAACCAGAAGCCGGGCCACGAGGAAAGGCATAATAACTGGGAATCGCTTATCGACGTGATCAGCCGTTTCTTCACTGCTGTTGTTCTCATCCTGGCCCTGGTGACGGGTGTTGCCTGGTGGTTTATTGATCCCTCCAGGGCCGCCCTCGTGGTTACTGCCATACTGATTGTCGCCTGCCCCTGCGCACTGGCGATGACCCTGCCGTTTTCCTTCGGAGGGGCGATGAGGGTTTTCGGGCGAAACGGCTTCTATGTCAAACGCAGTTCAGTGGTAGAGTCTCTTTCCCGTATCAACACTGTAGTCCTTGATAAAACCGGAACCCTTACAAAATCAAATGATTTTGATGCAAACCTGGATCATCTCCTGGTTGATGAAGCTTCGTTTAACCTGCTCAGGTCCCTTGTCAGACATTCGACCCACCCCATGAGTGTTGCAGTATACCAGGCTCTGCCAAATGCCCCGGCGCTTCCTGTAACAGGGTTCACCGAGCATCTTTCAAAAGGAGTTGAAGGAACAGTAGGCGGTCATCATGTGAAACTGGGTTCAGGGGAATTTGTCCTTGGCAGATTACCGGGAGGAACACCTGCAGGCAGCCTGTTTGTTTCGGTGGACGGAACGCCATCAGGATACATTATTTTAAAGCATAAATACCGTGAAGGCATGAGGGATGTGCTGATATCAATGGGCAGGAAATATGAACTTCACCTCCTGTCGGGAGATAATGATGCCGAACTTCCTGCATTGCTTGAATTCTTCCCATCGGCAGACCATCTGAATTTTAACCAGACCCCTGTCGATAAGCTTAATTACGTAAGAAAACTCAGAGGTGAGGGGAAAAAGGTTATGATGATCGGCGACGGGTTGAATGATGCCGGCGCATTGTATGAAAGTGATTGCGGGATCTCAATAGCCGATGATGTATATCATTTTTCACCCTCTTGTGATGCCATTCTCGAAGCCAGGCAATTCAGGAAACTTTCAACGTTTCTCAAATTCAGCAAGATCAGCCGCAGGCTTGTGATAATGAGTATGTCATTTTCTTTTTTTTATAATATCATCGGATTGAGTTTTGCTATTAGCGGAAACCTGACGCCAATTGTTTCTGCCATCCTTATGCCATTGAGCTCGGTTTCAGTCATAACACTCATAACAGTAGCCACATACCTTGCCTCAGCGAGGACAAAGTTGAATATAACCTATCCAGTCTGAATATAAATTACTGTCTTTTTGAGTATTTCAGTATTGTAATCTTTGAATTCTTATTTCTATCTTATTATTTTTGCTTCATTCCTTGATATACATAGATGAATGTTATTCTTATCCTGGTTGCTTTCAGCCTGATCGTTGCCCTGATCGGGCTTGGTGCATTTTTCTGGTCGGTAAGAAGCGGGCAGTATGATGATCCTTATGGTTCATCGGTAAGGATACTTTTTGAAGATGAAAAACCAAGGGATGCTGAGGAATCAGCACCGGTCCAGGGGAATACCGAAAATCCATCAAACCAAAAATAAATTATGGAAAATCAAACCTTTTACTACGACAACAAAACTGTTAAGTTGTTCGCCTATGCCACCTTATTTTGGGGAGTCATTGGGATGGTAGTAGGCCTTTTGCTGGCTTTACAGTTTATCTGGCCTCAGCTCACCTTCGGGATCCCATATACGACTTTCGGAAGGATCCGGCCCATTCACACCAATGCGGTGATCTTTGCCTTTGTAGGCAACGGTATGTTTACCGGAATTTATTATTCCCTGCAGCGTCTTTGCAAAGCGAGGATGTTCAGTGACATTCTCAGTAAGATTAACTTCTGGGGATGGCAATTGATCATAGTAGCTGCAGCTTTAACATTTGCCTGCGGGTTTACTACCGGTAAGGAGTATGCCGAACTTGAATGGCCCATCGACATCCTGGTTGCAGTGATCTGGATCGTTTTTGGCTGGAATATGATAGGAACTATCATCAAGCGCCGTACAAGGCATATTTATGTGGCCATCTGGTTTTACCTTGCCACTTTTGTGACGGTAGCAGTTTTACATGTTGCAAACAGCATTGAGATACCCATTACGTTTTTTAAATCATACATTGTCTATGCAGGTGTTCAGGATGCCCTGGTGCAATGGTGGTATGGCCATAATGCAGTAGCATTTTTTCTCACCACTCCTTTCCTCGGACTGATGTATTACTATCTGCCTAAGGCAGCCAACCGCCCGATATACTCGTACAGGCTATCCATTGTCCATTTCTGGGCTTTGATTTTTCTTTATATATGGGCCGGACCCCATCACCTGATCTATTCAGCCCTGCCAAACTGGACACAGTCACTTGGTGTTGTGTTTTCGGTTATGCTTATTGCCCCTTCCTGGGGCGGTATGGTCAACGGGCTGCTCACTCTGCGCGGTGCATGGGATAAAGTTCGTGAGGACCCTGTATTGAAATTCATGGTCGTAGCCGTCACTGCTTACGGAATGTCAACTTTTGAAGGCCCTATGATGTCGACCAAGACAGTGAATGCGATTTCCCATTTCACCGACTGGACTGTGGGGCATGCACATATCGGGGCTTTGGGCTGGAATGGCTTTATGACTTTTGCGGTTCTTTATTGGCTTATCCCCAGGATCTTCCAAACCAGTCTGTATTCAAGGAAGCTTGCCAACACACATTTCTGGATAGGGACGCTGGGCATAATATTTTACGCTGTACCTCTTTATTGGGGAGCCATAACGCAGTTCCTGATGTGGAAAGAATTCACAGCTGAAGGATTCCTGAAATATCCCAACTTCCTTGAGACGGTTACACAGCTAAAGCCTATGTATGCTGCAAGGGCTGTGGGCGGAGCATTATACATTACCGGTATTGTCATCGGTATTTACAACCTGATCATAACGATACGCCAGGGCAACTTCATTGCCGAAGAAGCCGCATCGGCTCCTGCCCTTGAGCCCATTTCAGGGAAACGGGTAAGCGGAGAAGGCGCACACCGCTGGCTTGAACGCAGGCCTGTGCAGTTTACGATCGCCGCACTGATTGTGATTCTTATCGGCGGCATCATTGAAATTGTTCCACTTTACCTGGTTAAAACAAACATCCCGACTATCGCGAGTGTTAAACCATATACTCCTCTTGAACTCCAGGGCCGTGACATTTATGTGAGGGAGGGTTGTTATACCTGCCATTCGCAGCAGGTGCGCCCCTTCCGTTCCGAAACAGAACGATACGGGCAGTACTCAAAAGCAGGCGAATACGTGTATGACCATCCATTCCAGTGGGGATCAAAGCGCAACGGACCCGACCTTTCAAGAGAGGGAGTTGTCAACGGGAAACAGTATAAACCGAATTCCTGGCATTATAATCATATGCTGAATCCCCAGAAACTGAATGCGCAATCCATCATGCCGGTATACAAATGGTTGATTTCAGACGATCTCGATATGAGCACAACGGCTAAAAAGATCCGGGTGATGCAGATGCTTGGAGTTCCTTATCCAGACGGTTTTGATAAGATCGCCAATGAGGACCTTATGAAGCAGGCATCATTGATTTCTGCAGATCTTAAGTCCCAGGGCATCGACTGTGCCCCGAATAAGGAGATCATAGCCCTTATAGCATATCTGCAAAGACTGGGTGTTGACATTCATTCGGCAGGATTATCGGCTGCTGCAGGTACCGGGAATCCTGTAAACTAATTTCTGTTATATGTTTAACCAGGTTTTTCAGTCAGTCAGCGGCATAAACAATTATGGCCTGATCTCAACAATTATTTTCGTTGTATTCTTCACGATTATTGTTGTATACGCCTTTTCTATCAGGAAAAATGAATTGGCGGAATTCAGCCGTATGCCTTTTGAGGATGAGACAAAAGATTCAAATGAAGTTTAAGATTTAAAAAAAGTACTATGGAAATCAATGATAAAAATCCAGTTGAAAAAGATGAACTTACCGGTGATAAATTGCTGTCGGGGCATGATTATGACGACATCAGGGAGCTGGACAACAACCTTCCGAAGTGGTGGATTTGGTTATTTATCATCACCATTATCTATGCAGTGGTCTATGTATTTGTTTTTGATGTGATCAGGATTGCTCCGCATCAGGAAGATGAATACAACAGGGAAATGGCGGCAGCAGCTTCCCTCACCCCAATTGCACAGGCAATGGTTTTTGATACTTTAATAGCACCTCTGACCGACCAAGCTTCCCTGGACGCAGGTAAGGCGATTTTTGACAAAAACTGCGTGGTTTGTCATAAAGCCCAGGGACAGGGTCTTGTCGGCCCCAATCTTACCGATGCCTTTTCGATTCATGGCTGCAGGTATATCGACGCAGTGAATGTAATTGCCACCGGTGTGCCTGAAAAAGGAATGATATCATGGAAGCCCCAGCTTACTAAGGACCAGATTCTGCAGGTTGCAAGTTATACTATGACGCTCAGGGGCACAAATCCACCCGATCCCAAGGCACCACAAGGCGATCCTTGCAAGTGAAATGAAATCAAACGATACGCAGCAGAGCTTTCGCGACAGGCTCTATACTATTGACGAAAACGGAAAGCGCCTCTGGGTTTTTGCAAAAAAACCCAAAGGCGCTTTAACTTCCTGGAGGAACATTACCGGAATCATCCTCCTGGCTTTCTTTTTTACAGCTCCTTTTATAAAAGTCAAAGGTGAGCAATTCCTGTTGTTTGATTTCATGAACAGGAAATTTGTGATCTTCGGTGCCCGGTTCTGGCCACAGGATTTCAATTTGTTTTTTATTGCGATGATAGCCCTCATTGTGTTTATCATCCTCTTTACTGCAACTTACGGCCGGATCTGGTGCGGCTGGGCTTGTCCGCAGACGGTTTTCATGGAAGTACTCTTCAGGAGGGTGGAATACCTGATAGACGGTGATATTCAGAAACAGAAGGAACTGGATGCAATGCCCTGGAACCTGACAAAGATATTTAAACTGAGCCTGAAACACCTGGTGTTCTATATTATGTCATTTGCCATAGGAAATCTTTTCCTGGTCTACATCATCGGATCGGATGCATGGTTCTGGCTCATCACCGATAAACCCTCCGGCCATATTGCGGGGCTCACAATCATGATAATTTTTTCCTTCGTTTTCTACTTTATTTTCTCCTGGTTCCGCGAACAGGTTTGTACCATTGTTTGTCCGTATGGCCGTTTGCAGGGAGTCCTGCTGGATCCGTCAACCGTTGTCATTTCTTACGATTACAAAAGGGGAGAAGAAAGGGGCTCTCTCAGGAAATCAGAGAACCGCCGGGAAGCAGGGAAAGGTGATTGTATCGACTGCCGGCAGTGTGTTATGGTGTGCCCTACAGGAATTGATATCAGGAACGGGACACAACTTGAGTGTATCAATTGTGCCTGTTGCATCGATGCCTGCAATGACATGATGAGAAAGACCGGTTTTAAAACAGGTCTTATCCGGTATTCTTCAGAAAAAATGATAGCCGAAGGAAAACCGTGGAGACTTACCTTGCGGTCGGCCGGCTACTCGGTTGTCTTAGCGGCCCTTCTTGCTGTTTTTGCCTACTTCCTTGTTGGCAGGAATCCTGTTGAAGCCACGGTGATGCGTTCCCCGGGTACCCTGTTCCAGGATATGGGTGAAGGAAAGATCGCCAACCTTTATGATATCAAAATCGTAAATAAAACCACGAATGACCTTCCGGTGGAAGTGAATATCCTTTCAAGGAATGGAGAAGTGAAGATCATAGGGAAAGACCCTGTTATAAAGAGGCAGACAGTTGGAGAGGCGGTGTTTTTCATCATTCTTGACAGGAAAGATATTCCGCAGGGAAAGATGGAGTTGAATGTTGGAGTTTTCAGCGGGGGCAAATTACTTGATGAAACAAAAGCTACTTTTTTCGGACCTGAAAAAAAGAACAAATGAAATTTAACTGGGGTACGGGGATTTTTATTTTTATCGTGATCTTTATGATGGCCTGTGCGGCATTTTTCATTTTTGCGAATATGCAGGATAATACCCTGGTCGAAAGCGATTATTATGCCAAGGGCCTCAGGTATGAAGAGGTTTTGCAGAAGATGCGAAATACCTCGGGTCTTCATGAATCTCCATGGGTTCAGTATAAGAAGAATTGTCTGCGGATAAGATATCCCTCTGATCTTAAAGGTGTCTCGGTACAAGGCACGGTATACCTGTACCGGCCTTCAAACAAGAAACTGGATATTATTATTCCCATCTCTTACGATACAGCAATGTTACAGCTAATACGGTCTTCGGACCTGCATACAGGAAAGTATATGGTAAAGCTCGACTGGACTATGAAGGGAAAATCATATTATTTCGAAAAGGAAATATTTGTTGAGTGATGATATTGTTTCAGGCATTTTTACTGGGACTTTTTGGCAGCCTTCATTGTGCGGGCATGTGTGGGCCTATTGCGCTTGCCCTGCCTGTAAAACAGTCCAGCTGGGGCACCCGTATGGCCAGCAGCCTGCTGTATAATTCGGGCAGGATCCTAACCTACGCTTTCCTTGGGTTTCTGCTGGGCTTGCTGGGTATGGGGCTGTTCCTTTGGGGTGTCCAGAGGTGGGTTTCCATCGCATTGGGCAGTATCATGATTCTATGGGTCCTTTTACCTTTTTTTCTCAGCAGGATTCAGATGAAGACAGGTTTGCCGGGAATGACAGCGGCTTATAAAAAAGTTTTCGGGGGCCTTTTCAGCAGGAGGACTTACTTCTCAGTATTTATCATAGGCCTTTTAAATGGATTGCTCCCATGCGGTCTTGTATATATTGCACTGGCAGGGGCGGTGGTAAGTTCAGGTCCCGGTGAAGGAGCAATGTACATGTTCCTTTTCGGGCTTGGGACGGTCCCCGTATTGCTTGCTGTGACCGTGGCCGGTAATATAATCGGTTTAAAGTTCCGGAATATGGCAAAAAAATTCATCCCGTATTTTATTTTACTGATAGGGGTATTGTTTATCCTGAGGGGCCTAAATCTTGGCATACCATATATAAGTCCCAGAATGGAAGCAAAAAAGACTGTTCCTGCCTGCTGTCATGGAGAATAATTGATGAAAATTTCACAAATGAGTTTAATTTTGCACTTAATAAACAAACATTAAATAAACAAAAATCTAAATTATGAAACGATTTACTATTTTCCTGGTATCTGTTTTTTCATTAGGAATTATACTTTCATCCTGCGGCGGAGGAAGCCCGCCTGCTGCTGATCAAAAAACTGCTGAAGGTTCTATTCCGGCCGATATCCAGGCCATGATGCCTAAAGGCGAGCAGATTTACAAAACAAAATGCGTTGTTTGCCACCAGACAACCGGAATGGGTGTTGAGAATGTATTTCCTCCCCTGGCAAATTCCGACTATCTTCTCTCCGATAAGGTCAGAGCTGTTGCTCAGACACTGAACGGTTCGAAGATAGAAATGACAGTTAACGGCAAAAAGTACACACAGGAGATGACTCCCCAGGTTGATACCAAGGAAGATGCAGTAGCTGTAATCAATTACGTTCTTAATAATTTCGGCAACAAGGGTGGATATGTTACTCTTGATGAAGCCAAGGGTATAGAGATCAAACCCCGCACTGCAGCTGCCCCTGCGAAGTAAATCCTCGAAATGACATAAAAAAAAGAGAGTGTCTCGACTTTTGAGACACCCTCTTTTTTTGTGAAATATTTTTTACCAGCTTCCACCTGCTCCTCCTCCTCCGAAGCTTCCGCCGCCAAACCCTCCGAACCCGCCGCCTCCGCCACCAAAGCCACCGGAACCCGATGAAAAATCGTTCCAGTTTCCGCCTTGTCCGCGCCCCATTGAGCCAAGCATAAATAATGCCATCCACCAGGGGAGGTTCTTACCGACTGAGTGGGAACTGTTCCTGCTGGCCCTGATTGCAAACAGCACAACCATTAAGATGATAATCGGAATGATGATCCCCACAGGGCCTGGATCATTCTTTTTATTATACTGCGCCGCTGTATATTTGCCTTTTGCAAGGTCTATTATTACTGTGGTTGCAGCATCAATCCCTCTATAATAATCTCCATTCCTGAAGTGAGGGATCATCTCATTATCAACAATCCGTTTGCAGACGGCGTCGGGAATTACATCTTCCAGGCCATAGCCGGAAGCAACAAAGGCCTCTCCCTTTTCTGAGGCTGTCTTAGGCTTGACCAGGATCACGACACCGTTATTTTTCCCTTTTTGGCCTACACCCCATTTTTGAGCCAGGCGATAAGTGTAGTCTGATATGTCATAACCGTTCAGGGATTTGACCAGTACCACAGCGACCTGGGTAGACGTCGAGTCGTTGAAGGCAACAAGTTTACGCTCAAGGGTTACAAGCTGGTCCGGAGCAAGGGCTACTGCGAAATCGTTTACCAGCCTGGGAGGGGAAGGCCTTTCTGGTATGTCCTGTGCAATTACCGGTAAGGTAAATGCCATGAACAGGAAAAAGGAAATAAGTTTCAGAGTTTTCATGTTTGCAGGCTTAGTTTTTCCCGAAAGAGATATCGTCGGAAAGTTCATTCTTGTCGTTGTCGAGATGGGGAAAATGCTTTTTCAACTGTTCCACGGCAGCAGAGATGGCAGTGATAAGTCCTTCAGTGAATATATTATCACTGAAATCGAGGAGCATCCCGTGCTTGATATTATCCCAGAAATTCTCAGGCACAGCCTTATGTATCCCTTTGTCGCCCAGGATGGCAAACTGCCTGCTTCTAACAGCCAGGTAGATGAGTACTCCATTTCTGAGCTGGGTTTTATTCATGCCCAGTTGCCTGAAAAGATAGGCCGCACGGTCAAGCACATCCCCTTTAAGGGTGTTCTCAATATGAACCCGGATCTCTCCGGAAGTTTGAAGCTCTGCATCGGCAATAGCTTTTGTTATTGCCTTCTGCTGCTCGGGGCTGAAGAAATCCCTTGCTGTTGTTCCCATGGCTTTAATTATTTAAACTCCGGGAGAGTTTTCCGCACAAAGATACGGAACCCGGGTCCGGTTGTTTGCCCGGGGTTTGAACCATTGATTTAAAATTTCACCTCAGGTGCTTTTTCAGCGCCCTGAACGGCCTTGAAAAATGCCTTCTCCTTAAATCCGAACATACCGGCAAAGATATTCGAAGGGAACCTCTTTACCTGGATGTTGTAATCCTGGACCACTTCGTTGAACTTCATACGTTCGACAGTGATCCTGTTTTCGGTCCCTTCAAGCTGGGCCTGCAGTTCGCTGAAGTTCTGAGTGGCTTTAAGCTGGGGATAATTCTCGGTTACCATCATGAGTCTCGAAAGAGTCGAACTGAGATTGTCCTGGGCAGCCTGAAACCTTTGCAGGGAGGCTTCGTCCAGGTTTTTAGGGCTGATCGTTACTTTAGTTGGCAACACCCTTTACTGTATTTACCAGGTTCGGAATAAGGTCAGAACGCCTCTGGTATACGTTTTCCACCTGGGCCCATTGCTGCTGCACGACCTGGTCCTTGGTCACAAGATTGTTATATGAGCCCTGCCCCCATGAAAAAAGGAGAATTGCTGCAAGTACAACCACGATCAGAATGATCCAACCTTTACTGAGTTTCATACTGTTTGTTTTTAGTTTTTATTGGTTTTCCGGCGGCATTGCTGCCGGCATTGTTTATTTATTTGGCTTATTTGATGTAAATATACTGTAATTAATAGTTTCAGATATTCTCAATATTCCGCTTGATAAACTCCGCGAGGTCTTTCCCTTTCAGCAGGTTCTGGGCTTTCATCCTTCTCATAAACTCATCCTGGGTGATCAGCAGGGGAACTTCCTTTTCACTGAGGCTTTCAAGGAGAATAGTGAATTTCTCTTTATCGATCTGCTTTTCAATGATCTCCCTGAGGGCTTTCTGCTGTTCTTCACTTAGTTTTGAAGGCAGGGTGTCTTCCTTCTCAATGAGTTTATCAACTGTATTGGAGTCGATCCGGGTAAACCTGGACTTTTCGAATTTCTGCTCCAGCGTATTTACGAAATGGGTATCGATAATGCCATCCAGCAACAATACATCGTAACCCCTTTCTTTCACGGCATCAATAAAACTGAATTGCTCCTCGGCATTACTTGCATAAAGGTAAACCAGGTTACCATTCTTGTCTTTCTGTGTGTCTTTTATCTTAGCTTCATATTCTTCGAATGTAAAATACTTCCCTTCGGTGTTTTTAAAGAGGCAGAATTTTTTGGCCCTGTCAAAAAATTCAGGTTCCGATATAATACCATATTCAATAAATACCTTGATATCGTCCCATTTGGCTTCAAAGTCGGCGCGGTTCTCCTTAAAGGTGGATTCCAGTTTGTCGGCAACCTTTTTGGTAATATGATTGCTGATTTTCTTAACGTTGGGATCAGACTGCAGGTAGGAGCGGGAGACATTGAGGGGAATATCGGGTGAGTCAAGCACGCCATGGAGCAAAGTAAGAAACTCCGGGACAATGCCTTCCACCGAATCAGTAACAAAAACCTGGTTGGAGTAAAGCTGTATCTTATTCTTCTGGACCTCCATGGTCTTTTTAACCTTTGGAAAATACAGGATCCCGGTAAGGTTGAATGGGTAGTCAACGTTTAAATGGATCTGGAATAAAGGTTCTTCGAATGTATAAGGATACAGTTCCCTGTAAAAGCTTTTATAGTCCTCGTCCTTAAGATCAACAGGTTTCTTCCTCCACAAAGGATCGGTATTGTTGATGATCCTTGGCTTTTCAACCTCAATTTCCTTATCATTCCCTTTTTCATCTTTCTCACCGGGAACTTTTTCCCAGGTTTTTTCGCTTCCGAAACGTATGGGAACAGGCAGGAACTTGCAGTATTTTTTCAGGATCTCAAGGATCTTGTACTCTTCAAGGTAGTCCTTGGAATCATCAGCTATATGCAAAATGATCTCGGTACCGCGGTCCTTTTTCTTGCTCTCATCCATTGTATAATCAGGGCTCCCGTCACATTCCCAGAGTACAGGTTTGGTATCGCCTTCGGTCTTGTATGTTTTCGTATGTATCTCAACCTTTTCGGAAACCATGAAGCTCGAATAGAACCCCAGCCCGAAATGACCGATGATGGCATTCATCTCAGCTTCCGACTTTGTCTTAAACTGTGAAATGAACTCTTCGGCGCTGGAAAAGGCAATCTGGTTGATATATTTATCAACTTCCTCGATATTCATGCCTATACCTTTATCTTTTACCGAAATGGTTTTTCTTTTCGGGTTGACTTTAACTTCTATTGTCAGGTCCCCGAGATCACCGGTGAACTTCCCGATTGAAGCCAGGGTTTTCAGCTTTTGGGTTGCATCAACTGCATTTGAGATCAGTTCGCGAAGAAAAATCTCATGCTCCGAATACAGGAATTTTTTAATGATAGGGAAAATGTTCTCAGTCTGAACATTGATCTTGCCTTTCTGCATAGTATACTTTGTTTTTTTGTTATTATAATTTCGGCTACGCCGGATATTGTTGTACTGATATCATAATTTCACCCGGCAGGTGTTGCGATATATACAAAGCAAGTGCCATTGTTTACTTCATGACAAAATGACAATTTTACCTGGTATCGGGATAACTGGATAACTGGATAGTGGGTTAGCGGGATGGAAGGGAAATTTTTTATGCATCCCCGGTGACGGTGAAAAATAAATTTCTAAATTTACATGGTCTTTGATGCTGAGAACTAACACCTAAAACTACTTATATGACTGCTATTGATTGGAAAAACCTGCCTTGAAGGACTCAAAGCCTTCACCGGCGTTGATGGCAAAATAAGGATCTTCAGGCTTGAGGAAAACTGCAAGCGTATAAATAATTCAGCAGTCGGCCTCATTATGCCAGAGATCCCGCTTGAGATGTTCAGGGAGGCTGTATTAAAAGTGGTGCAATTGAATAAGAAGTATATCCCTCCATACGGAGAAGGCGCATCGCTCTATATCCGTCCCATACTGATAGGTACAGGCCCCGAGGTGGGAGTAAAACCTTCAAGGGAATATACTTTCCTGATTTTCGTCGGCCCTGTCGGCCCCTATTTCAAGGAAGGTTTTAATCCTGTCAAGATGCAGATCGTCAGGGATTTTGACCGTGCGGCCCCTCTTGGTACCGGGCATATTAAAGTAGGAGGAAATTATGCTGCCAGTCTCCGGGCCGGTGTTCGCGCCCATGCCGAAGGCTTCGCTTCATGTATTTTTCTTGATGCGAAGGAAAAGAAGTTTATCGATGAAGCCGGACCGGCAAACTTTTTCGGGATCAAAGGCGATACATATATCACTCCCA
>JAPLDN010000052.1 GCA_026391755.1 Bacteroidota bacterium | reverse complement strand
TCGATCGAAGAAAGGAATACCCCTGTTGTGTCCCCGAAATGTTCCAGCGGCTGGAACCAGCTCATTTCTCCTTTGAACCCTCCTCCGGCGATCTGGCCTGCCCATCCAAGGCCCAGTACCAGGTCACTCTGGGTATAAATCCCTGCTAAACCCTGGAAATCATATTTCCATTTGTTGAAACGATAAAGTCCTGCAGCCGTGATCTTTTTATCCTTATCAGCCTTCACGGCAACTTCGGCCCTGGATGAAGGACTGGTAAAATACTGCAGCCTGACTGCATCGCTGCCAGGTTTTTCCTCATAGTCGAAATCAAAATAAGAATAAGTATTGAAAATATCATTGGGATTCCATACGAATGTCTGGCTCCAGTTGATCCTCTGACGGCCCAGGGTAAGCTGGAATTTGTCATGAGTGTAATCAAGCCATACCCGGTCGATGGCTATGTTCAGGATATATGATTTCCCTGAGAAAATATTCCACGACATGTTAACCAGTCCGTTGTCATAGGCAATGAAGTCGGCATACTGCGGACTAATCGCGGCGAAATCGCCCCAGTAAAAGCGGTTTCTCTCCTGGAGGCAGAAAGTGAAACTCTTCGAGATATTCCATTTAAAATTATTACGGTTGTGGATGAGGTTGTCGGTCACCCAGGGTTCGTCGATCTTATGAATGATCAACGTTTGCATGTCTTTCACATAGCCGTTGAATGACCAGGATCTTTCTTTTTTGACTGCGGATGAGTCCGCGGCCGGAATCCCGTTGCTTTCGCCGCTTTGTGAGGAAGATGCCTTGACGCGGGGGCCGGGAGGATTTCCCAGCGAGATGCCATCCGCAGTCACCAAAAGGATAAAAAACAGTATGAGGATATAAACCGCAACGGGTTTCATATTGGTATCTCAGTTCTTTGAAATGTCGCTTACTATTTTACCGTCCTCGAGAGTGACCACTCTTTTCGCTTTTGCAACCACCCGTGAATCGTGGGTTGAAAAAATGAAAGTGATGTTTTCCTCACGGTTCAGTTTCTCCATGATTTCGAGAAGGTTTTCGGCCGATTTCGAATCGAGGTTGGCCGTAGGTTCATCGGCCAGGATGAATTTAGGTTTTGATGCCAGGGCCCTGGCTACGGCGACCCTCTGCTGCTGCCCGCCCGATAACTTTCCCGGCCTGGTGTTTATTTTCTCACCAAGACCAACACTTTGCAGCAGTTCGAATGTACGCTTATCGCGCTGCTCCCTGTTCACCCCTTGCAACTGCATGATGAATTCTACATTTTCCTTTGCGGTAAGAACCGGGATCAGGTTAAACGACTGGAAAACAAAACCAATGTTCCTGAGCCTGAAATCAATAAGCCGGCGGGACTTTAATCCTGTAATGTCGGTTCCGTCGATCATGATCTTTCCGCCGCTTGGTGAATCCAGTCCTCCCAGCATATTCAGCATAGTGGTCTTGCCTGATCCCGATGGCCCGACAATGCAGGTGAATTCTCCTTGTTTGAATGCAAGGTCAACACCGTTCAATGCGTATACCGGTATGGTTTTTTCGTCGTATACCTTGCTCAGATTTGTGATCTCGATGATGTTCATTTTATGAATTTTATAATATTATTGGTTAGCCATGAGCCATGAGTGATGAGCCATGAGTAGACAATCACTCATCACTCATCACACAATCCTTATCGCTTCCACCGGTTTCAGCTGCAGTGCCTTGCGGGCCGGCAGAATGGCCGAGAGCAGCCCTGTGGAAAGTATCATTATGGTTAAGTTGATGTAAAATTCCCTGGTGATGAAGGGGTAGATCTTTGTATCGACCCCGTAAGCTGCGAGTCCCTGGGCCATGGCCGAGAGGTCTATCCCGAAACGGTGCAGAACAGTGATCAGCACAGCGCCCAGCGCCATACCGATTACACCCCCAATGATTGTCAGGAAGACTGTTTCGAGCATGATCATATTGAAGACCCTTGACTTGCTCATCCCAACAGCCATCAGCATTCCGAGTTCCCTTGTCCGCTCGAAAACGATCATCAGCATGGTATTGACTATGCCGAAGGCCAGTGCAAACAGTATGATCCCGAGGATCACGTAGATCTCAACGGCGATAACCGAGGTGAGCAATCCCATCTCGGGTTTGATCTCCATCCAGTTCTGCACTTCGGTTGCAGGGAAAAGTTTTTTCAGTCGGAATTGTATCAGCGGTATACTGCCTATGTCGTAGAGCAGCACTGCAACTTCGTGAATCCCGCTGTCGCCGCCCGTGATGGCATCCAGGTCGGTTTTCTTTACAAAGACAGTACTTTCGTCGAACACTGAGTTGGAAGAGCCGAAGATCCCTCCGATGCTGAACGCTGCTTCATTCAGGTTGCCGTCGGTACCCTGGAATCTCAGGACTATCTTGGATTTCAGCCTTACTTTCAGTTTTTCGGCCAGCTTATATCCTATCATGACCTGGTTTTTGCGGCTTCCATTGAACCAGCCCCCGCTGCTGTCGGGGATGAGTTTATACAAATTGGTCACTTTTTTTTCCCGTTCTGGATCAACTCCCATAATCTGAACTCCTGCAGCCGAATTCGGGGAAGCCGCCATTCCTGTTAGGCGGGTCCTTAAGCATACCGACTTTACACCCGGTATTCCTGAAATTGTTTGCATCAACTCAGCGGGCTCGGCGATCACGAAACGGGCTTCGTAATTTTTCAGGAAGGAGGGGTCGTGCAGCTGAATATGCGAAAGCTCGGTGTTGATGACCGACCTCACCTTCTGGTCAATCATGCCTGTCATAATCGCAGCAGTCATGAGTCCGCCAGCGAGTCCCAGGGTAATAGCCGTGATCACGACAAGGCTCCTGACCTTGTTCCTCCAGATGTTCCTGAATGCAATGCGAAAGATCATACGTTTATTATTTGTGAAGGGCTTCAGCCACTTTGAGCCTGAGCACCCTGCGAACCGGGAAAATACAGGTGAACAACACGATAATAAGAACCGCAACTACATTATACATGATGAAGCTGGGTTTTAAGGCTAGCGGAAGCAGTGGTTCTATGCCATAGGCAATATAGGTCTGGGCCATGCTTCCCCAGAGGTGTATGGGGTTGAAATGATACCAGGCCATGATGGGAAGGGCCACGGCCACGCCGCTCATGGCTCCGGTGAGACCTATGAAAACCATCTCCATCACAAGTATTTTTGCCAGCCGGCTTTTCTGCATCCCAACCGCAATGATCACGCCGAACTCCTTTATTCTTTCGTTGGTCATCATGATGACTGTGCCGAAGATCCCGAAACCTACGATCATATAAAGTATGGAAATAATAATCATCCCGCTGGCAGTTTTTACCTTAAGCTGTTGCATAACCTCCACCATCAGCTCGTCCCAGGGCATGACCTCGAACTTATCAAGGTTTACGGCCGATTTCAGTTCGTTAAGGGTCCGGTCTATTTCGTCGGGATTTTTCAGGCTGATTGAGAGGGAAGTGACCCTGTTGTCGGCGCTGAAGAAATCCTGGGCCGAAAACAGGTTCATATACACCATCTGGTTGTCGAGCACGGGGGAAGGGAGGTGGAGGATCCCCCTCACGGGGAACTTGCCGGCGGCGCTCACGCCATGGAAACCCTGGCCGATCAGAATAAGGGTGTCGCCGGTATGCAGGCCTAGGAACCCGGCCAATCCCTGTGCCAGCAGCACACCGCGGCCTGACGGATCAAGATAATTGCCGTTGAGCATTTTTGACTTCAGGTGGGTGAGTTCATTTTCCTTCTGAGGGTCGATGCCAATGATCATCACACCTTTGGTTTTCAGGCCCGTGGAAGCAAGGGCAAAATATTCCAGCCTGGGTACAGTAACCACGATATTTTTCCTGTTGTTTACCACCCCTGCCATGGAATCATTGTAAAGCATGGTATTATCGATGGTTTTGTCGTCCCAGTAGCCTTTTT